>QKGW01000061.1 GCA_003250275.1 Alphaproteobacteria bacterium | reverse complement strand
CTTCGCACCGAACTCGACCGGAGCCGCGTCGTGCCCGCCGACCGCCTGCCCGCGAACGTGGTGCGGATGGGCTCCACCGTCACCTTCGAGACCGACGCGGGCCGCCGGATGCGGGTCACCCTCGTCTACCCCGCCGATGCGAACATCGACGCCGGAAGGATTTCGGTGCTGACGCCGATCGGCACGGCGCTGATCGGGCTTTCGGTCGGGCAGTCGATCGGCTGGTCGGCGCGCGACGGCCGCGGCCACCGCCTCACCGTGCTCTCGGTCGAGGCGTGAGTGCGCGGGGCGGCGCTATCGCCGCTCCAGCGCGCCGAGAATCGCCCCCATCTCCGCCTCGAACCGGGCGAAGCCGAAATTCTCCCCGGCTCGAGCCCGGCCACGCGCGGCGTAGGTTTCGGGGTCGGCAAGCAGTGTCGCGAGCGCGGAGAGGAAGCCGCTTCGGGTGTCTTCGGCGCCGGCATCGGGCCGCACCAGAATGCCCGCCCCGCCCAAGACCTCGGGCACGCCGCCGACCGCGAACGCGGCCACCGGCACTCCCCTGGCCATCGCCTCCGCGACGCCGAGGCCGAACGCCTCGGTGAGCGCGGGGTGGAAGAGCGCGTCGGCGGCGTCGAGCAGGCGCTCGACGTCGCCGCGCCATCCGGGAAACGTCACCAGATCGGCGACGCCGTGACGGCGCGCGGCGGCGCGCACCGCCTCCAGCAAGTCCCCGTCTCCGGCCCAGACGAAGCGCCACCGCCGCGCGCGCAGTTCCTCCGCGCACGCGACGAGGAAGTCGAAGTAGACGCCGATCCCCTTGTAAGCCACCACGTGCCCGATCGAGAGCACCAGCCGCTCCGCCGCGTCGATGCCGAATTCCGCACGCACGGCGGCGCGCACGGCGGAATCGCGCGGCGCGAAGAAGCCGTCGAGCACCGGATTGTAGACGCGGCGCAGCTTGTCCTCCGGACAGCCGAACGTCGTCCGCGCCGCGTCGCGATGCGCCTCCGAGACCGTCACCACGGCCCGCGCCTCCGCATAGATCTGCGCGAGCGCGGCGCGATTTTCCGCACTCATCGTGGCCGCGAGGGCGGGATCGCAACTGTGCTCGACGATCAGACTGGGCACCCCGGCGCACGCGGCCTGGCGCCGCGGCCCAAGATTGGCGATGCAGCAGCTGTCGACGAACACGGCGAAATCCGCACCGTCGAGCAAGGCTGGGAAACCGGGAAGGTCGTGCTGCGCCGCCGCGATCAGCCGATCGTCCGGCACGCCGAGATCGACGCGCGTCAGCGGCACGCCGAGGCCCGCCCAATCGGCCGACGCCGCGAGCGACACCAGCCGCGCGGCGACGCCGCGGCGCGCGAGCAGCGCGAACAGGTAGCCGAGGTAACGGCCGCCACCCCCATCCGACTTCATGTCGGTGACGACGACGGCGCCGGTCATTTCAGTGCGCCGCCGCCCAGGAGCTGCCCTGGCTCGCCTCGACGACGAGCGGCACCGAGAGGCCGACGGCGGCCTCCATCTCCGGCTTGATCAGCGCGATCAGCGCCTCGGCGTCGGCCTCCGCCACCTCGAACACCAGTTCGTCGTGGACCTGGAGCACCGCCTTGGCGGCGAGGCGCGCATCGGCGAGCGCCGCGTCGACGCGGATCATCGCGCGCTTCATGATGTCGGCGGCGCCGCCCTGGATCGGCGCGTTGATCGCCGCACGCTCGGCGAAGCCGCGCTGCGCCGGGATCTTCGCGCCGATGCCGGGGGTGACGCACACCCGCCCGAACGGCGTACGCACGAAGCCGTGGGCGCGGGCGAACTCCTTGGTGGTCTCCATGTAGTGGCGGATCTCCGGATACTTGTCGAAATACGCGGAGATGTAGCCCTTCGCCTCGCCGTTCGAAATCCCGAGCTGGCGCGCGAGGCCGAAGGCGGAGATGCCGTAGATGATGCCGAAGTTGATCGCCTTGGCGCGGCGGCGGAGCATCGGGTCCATCCCCGCGATCGGCACGCCGAACACCTGGCTCGCGGTCGCGGCGTGGATGTCCTCGCCCGAATCGAACGCCGCCTTGAGCGCGGCGACGTCGCCGACGTGGGCCATCAGGCGCAGCTCGATCTGCGAATAGTCGGCGGAGACCAGCACGTTGCCCGGCGCGGCGACGAACGCCTCGCGGATGCGCCGCCCCTCTTCGGTGCGGATCGGGATGTTTTGCAGGTTCGGATCGGTGGAGGAGAGCCGCCCGGTCGAGGTCGCGGTGAGCATGAAGGTGGTGTGCACCCGCCCGGTGAGCGGCGAAACCTGGTCGACGAGCGCGTCGGCGTAGGTCGACTTCAGCTTCTGCAACTGCCGCCAGTCGAGAATCCGCGCGGGCAGTTCGTGGCCCTGCGCGGCAAGCTCCTCGAGGGTGTCGGCGTCGGTGGTCCAGGCGCCCGACTTGCTGCTCTTGCGCCCGCCCGGCAGCGCGAGGCGCTCGAACAGGATTTCGCCCAACTGCTTCGGCGAGCCGACGTTGAACGCCTCCCCGGCGAGGGTGTGGCACTCGGCTTCGAGCGCCGCCATGCGCTGGCCGAAATCGCGGCTCATCGCGCCGAGGGCGGCGGTGTCGACGGCGACGCCCTCCTCCTCCATCGCGTAGAGAATTTGCACCATCGGCCGGTCGAAGCGTTCGTAGACGCCGACGCGGCGCTCGGCGAGCAGGCGCTGCTTCAACGCGGTGTGGAGGCGGCCGATCACGTCGGCGGCCTCGGCGGCGGCGCGCATCGCGTCGGCGGGCGCGAGGGCGTCGAAGCCGACGCGCGACCGGCCCTTGCCGAGCAG
>QKGW01000251.1 GCA_003250275.1 Alphaproteobacteria bacterium | reverse complement strand
CGAGAGCGAGGACGAGGAAGGCGGCGAGGAGCACGAGGACGAGACCACGGTCTCGCTCGCGGCGATGGAAGAGGCGCTGATGCCGGTGGTGCTCGCCACCCTCGAAGCGGTCGGCGCCACCTACGTCAAGATGCGCCGCGTGCAGGAACAGCGCCTCCAGGCGCTGCAGTCCGGCAAGCCGGTCTCGCCGACCACCGAGCGCCGCTACGAGAAGATGAAGGCCGAGCTGGTGGAGCTGATGTCCACCGTGCACCTCAACACCGGCCGCATCGAGGAACTCGTCGACCAGCTCAACGGCTATTCCCGCCGCCTGATGAACTTCGAGGGCAAGCTGCTGCGCCTCGCGGAATCCTGCAAGGTGAAGCGCGAGGACTTCCTCGACGCCTACCGCGGCTGCGAGCTCGACCCCAACTGGCTCGAGCAGGTCGCGCAGCGTCCGGGCAAGGGCTGGGCGGCGTTCGTCGAGAAGCACAACGTCGAGGCGCAGAAGGCCCGCGACGGGATTTCCGAGGTCGCGTCGCTCGCCGGGATGCCGATCGGCGAGTTCCGCCGCGTCGTCGCCACGGTGCAGAAGGGCGAGCGCGAGGCGACCCGCGCGAAGAAGGAAATGATCGAGGCCAACCTGCGCCTGGTGATCTCGATCGCGAAGAAATACACCAACCGCGGTTTGCAGTTCCTCGACCTGATCCAGGAAGGCAACATCGGCCTGATGAAGGCGGTCGATAAGTTCGAGTACCGCCGCGGCTACAAGTTCTCGACCTACGCCACCTGGTGGATCCGTCAGGCGATCACCCGTTCGATCGCCGATCAGGCGCGCACCATCCGCATTCCGGTGCACATGATCGAGACGATCAACAAGCTGGTCCGCACCAGCCGCCAGATGCTCCACGAGATCGGCCGCGAGCCGACCCCGGAGGAGTTGGCCGACAAGCTCACCATGCCGCTCGAAAAGGTGCGCAAGGTGATGAAGATCGCGAAGGAGCCGATCTCCCTCGAAACCCCGATCGGCGACGAGGAAGACAGCCACCTCGGCGACTTCATCGAGGACAAGAACGCGGTCCAGCCGCTCGACGCGGCGATTCAGTCGAACCTGCGCGAGACCTGCACCCGCGTGCTCGCCAGCCTGACGCCGCGCGAGGAGCGCGTGCTCCGGATGCGCTTCGGCATCGGCATGAACACCGACCACACCCTCGAAGAGGTCGGCCAGCAGTTCTCGGTGACGCGCGAACGCATCCGCCAGATCGAGGCGAAGGCGCTCCGCAAGCTCAAGCACCCGAGCCGCTCGCGCAAGCTGCGCAGCTTCCTCGACACCTGATCCCGCCCGAATCCGAACCGGGGCGCTTCCCGCGCCCCGGTTTTTCCCTTATGACAATCACGTGTCCCGGGGCACCGGGCCTGTAGCTCAATGGTTAGAGCCGGCCGCTCATAACGGTCTGGTTGCAGGTTCGAGTCCTGCCGGGCCCACCACCCGCCGCAAAACCAGCCGGTATCGGCTGGTTTTGTTCGTTTGGGGCCGGTCCGCTTACGGGGTGGTGCGGCAGATCAGCCGCTGGACGTCGCGGACCGGCGTGCGCTGCGGGACGCCGTCGGCTTCGGTCAGGATGCTGACGGTGAGGCTGCAGCCGTCCTTTCCGGGGTCGAGGCGCACTTCGTATTGGGTGTTCTCGCGGGTGCGGAAGGAGGCGCCGCCGAAGCAATTGTTGCCGTGACCGCCGGAGACGCCGAAGTTGACGATCCGCCCGAACGGAACCGAGATTTCGGCGACGTCGCGGTCGAAGGGATCGGGCGGGTCGATCATGCCGACGCGTTTCGGCGGCGGGCCCGCCGCGACGATCATCTGATCGATCAGGGCGAACGGCTTCGAGACCAGCGAGGCGCCGTTGTTGCAGTCATCCTCGGGGAAGAGGTCGATCCACCCGACGGGCATCTTGTCGACGAAGCGGACCTTGGCCGCGGCCGGGCCCTCGAAGTTCGGCAACTCGGTCCGCTGCGTCACGCAACCCGCGGCGAGAAAGGGAACCAGCAGTGCCAGGAGAGGCGGAAACCTGCGCATCGCTCACTCCTTCGCCTTGGCCGGTTCGGCGGCCGTCGGTTCCTCGCGAACCACGCCGCGAATGCCCTTGCCGTCCATCACCATGATGCTGCTGAACGTATAGGTCATGCCCGGCTTCGCATCGAGCCGGAGGATCGGGTAGGCGGGCATGTAGGAAGGGGAGAAGACCCTCAGCTGCACCGTGTAGGAACCGGGCGCCGCCGTGACCGTGGTGTAGCATTTGTAGGCGTTGGGGGTGATCGCGAGGCCGTCCTCGTCGAGCTTGCCGATCCCGTTGATGTAGGTTTGAAGGCCGTTCCGGGTTTCCGGATCGGCCTTGAACACCACCGCTTCGGCGTTCGGAAGCGTGGTCAACGACTGATCGAGATACTCGAGTTTTGCGCAGCCCGACGCCGTCAGCGCAACCGTGACCGCGAGCAGTCCGGTACGGACGCTCCCCCCAAATCTGCGACGCATATACCCCCCAAGGACATTAGTCGACGTTATGAATAGCAACGTCCGCTAATGTGTTGGTGGTTTAAGGCAAATTTGTGGCTTCAGGCCGGAATTCCCGAATGGACTCAGTATCTTGATGAGGTTCCGGCGAGGGGCCGCGTCATCCGCCGCGACGCCGATCGCGCGGATTGGGTGAAATTTCCGCGCCGCCGCCTTAGATCGAGAGCACGGCCAATGATTGGAGCCGCTGGTTGACGACGATCCACCGGCGCGACGCTTCTCCAGGCGCCTCGAACAGCTTTCCCGATGGGTG
>QKGW01000219.1 GCA_003250275.1 Alphaproteobacteria bacterium | reverse complement strand
CCCGGAATGGGCGGCGCGCCGCGCCATCGCCGCGTCGTGGCGCGCGGCGCTCGCCGGTCATGCGGCGGACCTCGGCCTCGCGCCCTCGCTGGTGCTCTACCGCAACGCCCACACCAACAACGGCGACCTGCCGGAAACCTGCTGGATCCACGCGGACGGCGACCTGCCCGCCAGCGCCGACGCCCTCGACCCCGCGGACGCGGAGCGCTTCGCCGACGTGCTGATGCGGCACCCGATCGTGCTCGCGCCGACGCAGTTCTCCGCCACCGCGCCGCTCAAGGTCGCGGCGCGTGCGCTCGGCTTCCGCGCCGCGACGATGGGCGGCTTCTGCGAGGCGATGATCCCGGCGCTGCGCCTCGACTACGGCGAGGTCAATCGCCGCGTTGCGATCCTCGCCGACCTGCTCGACCGTGCCGAGGGGGCGGAGATCGCGTTCGCCCATCCGGCGGGCGAAAGCCGCCTGCACCTCGACTTGCGCTTCCGCCAAGCCCACGCCTCGGGCGGCCTGCTGCACGAGGCGGGCGCGGGCAACCTGCCTTCGGGCGAGGCGTACATCGTCCCCTACGAGGGCGAGACCGAGCCGAGCCGCAGCGCGGGCGAGTTGCCGGTGCAGTTCGGCGGCGAGGTGGTGCGCTACCGCATCGCCGACAACCGCGCCGTCGCGGTGGTGTCCGAAGGTCCGGCGTCCACCGCCGAGGCGGCGAAGCTCGCGGCGGAGCCCGCCTACGGCAACCTCGCGGAACTCGGACTCGGCGTGCTCGCGGCCTTTGGCGTCAAGCCGATCGGCAAGGTTCTGCTCGACGAGAAGCTCGGCCTGCACATCGCCTTCGGCCGCAGCGAGCACTTCGGCGGGCGCGTCGGGCCGGGCAACTTCTCGTCGCCGGACGCGGTGATCCACATCGACCGGGTCTACGTGCCCGAGGTGCAGCCCGACGTCGCGGTGCGGGCCGCCGATCTGATGATGTTCGACGGCGCGCGCGTGCCGCTGATCCGCGACGGGCGCTACGTCCTCGCGTTCGACTGAATGTTTCGGGGCCGCGCGGGCGGGCCGCAAACATCGCCCGCGCGGAAATCAAGAACGCCCGACAACGGGCGGGGTCAATCCATCCTATCCTGGGGGGACTGGTATTTTGGGAATCGTGATTTCGCTGCTCGTCACGTTCTGGACGGGCTATCTCGTGGTGAAGAAATACAAGCCGCAGCCGGTGCTGTTCATCGCCGGTTTCGCGCTGATGTTCGCCGCCGTGGCGCTCGGCCTCGGCACCATTCTGCCGGCCAAGGACAGCACCGGCCTAGTGCTGTTCGACGCCTTCGAGTTCATCAAGAAAACGCTCTCCTCCAACGTCGCGGGCCTCGGCCTCAACATCATGGCGGTGGCGGGCTTCGCGCGTTACATGGACCACATCGGCGCTTCGGGCGCGCTGGTGCGGCTCACCATCCGGCCGCTTCTCGCGCTCAAGGCGCCGTATCTGGTGATGGCGGGCGCGTGGGTGCTCGGGATGTTCCTCGGCCTCGCGATCAACAGCGCCTCGGGCCTCGCGATGCTCTTGATGGTCACGGTGTTCCCGATCCTCGTCAGCCTCGGCGTCAGCCGCCTTTCGGCGGTGGCGGCGATCGCGACGACGCTCTGCCTCGACTGGAGCCCGAGCGATACCGGCACCCTGCTCGCCGCCTCGACCGCCGGCATCGAGCCGGTGCGCTATTGGGTCGAGTATCAGGTGCCGATCGCGATGGTGGTGATCCCGGTGGTCGCGGTGCTGCATTTCGCGACGCAGAAGTGGATGGACAAGCGCGACGGCCACATCGTCGTTCCTGCCGCGCCGGTCGCGCCGATCGACGCCGACGACAAGCCGCTCAAGACCGCGCCGCTCGCCTACGCGATCCTGCCGGTGCTGCCGCTCGGCCTGATCCTCGCGTTCAGCCATCTGTGGATCAGCTGGATCAAGATGGACATCATCAAGGCGATGCTGATCGGCCTCGCGATCGGCATGATCGTCGAGTACGTCCGTTCTCGCGACGCGAAAAAGACCCTCTCCGACATCCAGGTGTTCTTCGACGGCCTGGGGATGCAGATGGCCAACGTGATCACCCTGATCGTCGCGGGCCAGACCTTCGCCAAGGGGCTGGTCGCGATCGGCACCATCGACGCGATCATCAACGCGGCGCAGACCTCGGGCTTCGGCGCGATCGGGATGATCCTGGTGATGATCGGCATCATCGCGGTGTCGGCGGTGATCATGGGCTCGGGCAACGCGCCGTTCTTCGCCTTCGCCGCGCTCACCCCGACGGTGGCGGCGAAGATGTCGCTCGCCCCGGTGGTGATGCTGCTGCCGATGCACTTCGCCGCCTCCGCCGCGCGCGCGATGTCGCCGATCACCGCGGTGATCGTCGTCGCCTCGGGCATGGGCGGGGTATCGCCGTTCGACGTGGTCAAACGCACCGCGATCCCGATGGCGGGTGCGCTGATCGCCCTCACCGCGGCGAACTTCGTCTTCTTTTACTGATCCGCACCGCGCAGAGTGAAAACGCCCCGGTCTTGGCCGGGGCGTTTTTTATGGCCGGGTGGGGGCGGTTGCAGCGATGCCGGGCCGGGCCCCATATTCGAGCGGGCCGAGACTGCACCAGGAAACCGCGGATGCTGCGCTTCTCTCCCGAGGATCCCGAACTCCGCCGCATCTTCAAGCTGCGGACGTACCGCTACTATCTTCTCGCGCCGGGGCTTCAGGATCCGGCGCGGTTTCTCGCCTTCGTCGGCGAACGACTCGACGTCGCCGGGCTCACGCTCGAAGGCGCGGGCGTTCCG
>QKGW01000044.1 GCA_003250275.1 Alphaproteobacteria bacterium | reverse complement strand
AACGGAAGCGCCAATAGCCTTTCAGCGATGCGAAAGTGACGTCGGTCATGTGATCGGCTCTAGCACTTCACCCCCGCGGGTTCAACGGAAAACCGCGGCGTTTCGCTTTGCAAATTGCAACGGAAACCCGAGTTGCGGGGTCGGGAGAGATCCGACCACCGCCGCCCTCTAATTTTTTATATAACGAAATCAAATTATTGAGCTCGTAATTGCGGAGATTCCGGCATTGGCACCAAAGGCCACAAAACCCTCAACGTCCTCCGGGAGAGCCCGATGTTCTCGAGATTCCGTTCCATCACCTCCGACGCCGACGCGATCGTCGCCGCCATCAGCCGCTCGCAGGCGGTGATCCACTTCGACATGAAGGGGACGGTTCTTCACGCCAACGAGAACTTTCTCGCGCTGATGGGCTTCTCCCTCGCCGAGATCCAGGGCAAGAACCACAGCCTGTTCGTCGACCCGGCGGACGTGAACGCCCCCGAATACGCCGCGTTCTGGCGCAGCCTCAACCAGGGCCAGCCCGCCGTCGCGCAGTTCAAGCGCATCGCCAAGGGCGGGCGCGTGGTGTGGATCGAGGCGTCCTACAACCCGATCCTCAACGCCCAGGGCGTGCCGGTGAAGGTGGTCAAGATCGCCACCGACGTCACCGCCGAAAAGGCCCACGCCGCCGACCTCGAAGGACAGATCGCGGCGATCCACAAATCCCAGGCGGTGATCGAGTTCGACCTCGACGGCATCGTCATCGACGCCAACGAAAACTTCCTCAAGGCGCTCGGCTACCGCCTCGACGAGATCAAGGGCAAGCATCACCGGACGTTCGTCGAGCCCGCGTTCGCGAAGAGCGCCGAGTACGCCGATTTCTGGAAGCGTCTGCGCGCCGGCGAGTACCAGCAGGCGCAGTACAAGCGCATCGGCAAGGGCGGCCGCGAGGTGTGGATCGAGGCGTCCTACAACCCGATCCTCGACGCCGACGGCAAGCCGGTGAAGGTGGTCAAGTTCGCCACCGACATCACCGCCCAGATGGCGCTGCTCGCCAACCTCAAGGTGCTGATCGACAAGAACTTCGCCGAGGTCGAAACCGCGATCCAGCGCACCGCCCATCAGTCGTCCGACGCCTCGCTCGCCGCCGAGGAAACCGCGAGCAACGTCCAGACCGTCGCCGCCGCGGCGGAGGAACTCGCCGCCTCGGTCTCGGAGATTTCCCGCGCGATGTCGAAATCCCGCGAAGCCGCCGACGCCGCCGCCGACAAGGTCGCCGCAGCCGATGCCGCCTCGCAAAAGCTCAGTGCTGCCGCCGGGGCGATGTCGAGCATCGTCGAGATGATCCAGACCATCGCCGGGCAGATCAACCTGCTCGCCCTCAACGCCACCATCGAGAGCGCGCGGGCGGGCGCGGCGGGCAAGGGCTTCGCCGTGGTCGCCAACGAGGTCAAGAACCTCGCCGGTCAGGCGGCCAAGGCGACCGACGAGATCACCACCGAAATCGGCCGGATGCAGGCGACCTCCGCCGAAGTCGCGCGAACCCTCGGCGCGATCCGCGACGGCATCGAGGCGATGCGCGACTACGTCGGCTCCACCGCCGCGGCGGTCGAGGAGCAGAGCGTCGTCACCCGCGACATGTCGGCCAACATGCAGAACGCCTCGGCGGCGGTGGCGCAGATCAGCCGCGGCATCACCGAAATCTCCTCGGCCTCGATCCAGGCGGAAAACGCGGTCGCACAGACCAAGGAAGCCGCCCAGATCCTGCAGCGCTAACGCTGCGCCAGCGCCAGTTTCGCCGCGAGGCCGAGGAACACCACCCCGGCCACGCGGTTGAGGATTACCTGGCCGCGCGCGGAGCGGCGCATCCACGCGGAGAGGGTGTCCGCCGCCACCGCGATCAGCGAAAACACCACCCACGCGCAGAGAATGAACACCCCGCCGAGCACGAACATCTGCGCCGCGATCGACCCGCGCGCCGGGTCGGCGAACTGCGGCAGGAAGGCGAGGAAGAAGATCGCCACCTTGGGGTTGGTGAGGTTCATGAAGATGCCGCGCAGATACATCCGCCGGAGGTCGAGCGGCGCGGCGTTGGCGAGGCCGAGCGGTTCGGCGGGGGCGCGCAGCGCCTTCCACGCGAGGAACGCGAGGTAGGCCGCGCCGACGAGCTTGAGCGCGGTGAACGCGGTCTCGGAGGTCTGGAACACCGCCGCCACGCCGAGCGCGACGAGGCTGGTGTGGACGATCAACCCGGTGCACAGCCCGAGCGTCACCATCAGCCCGGCGACGCGGCCCTTGATCGCCGACTGGGTGAGAACGAAGAGATTGTCCGGCCCCGGCGCGAGAGCGAGGAGAACGGCGGCGGCGGCGAACGCCGCCAGGGTGGTCATCGGGATCATCGGCCCTCCTCGGCCAGCTTGCGCGCCTTCTGCATTACCGTCGGCAGCCCCGCGAGATCGGCGGCGGAGCCCCAGAACCCCTCGCCGAACGCGGTGGCGACGTCGGCGTCGGGGGTGCCCTTGGGGATGTGCACCCGCACCACCGCGAGATCGAGCGAGAAGTGGGTGAACACGTGCGTCACCGGGGCGTTCAGCGTCGCCCCCGCCCACGCTCCGGCGAGGCGCGGGCGCGTGTCCCCGGCGCGCCACTCGCTGGTCGGCAGGCCGAGCATCCCGCCGAGCAGCCCCTTGTCCGGGCGGCGCACCAACCATACCCCCTTCTCTCCCCACACCCAATAGACGGTGCCGAGACGGTGCGGGCGCGCCGCCTTCTCGGGGCGCACCGGGCGCGCTGCCTCGGTGCCCGCCGCGTGCGCGCGGCAGGCGTCGCGCCACGGGCAGAGCAGGCAATCGGGGTTGCGCGGGCGGCAGACCACCGCGCCCAGATCGATCGTCGCCTGGACGAAATCGCCGGGGCGGTCGGGCGGCACGAGTCGGGCGGCACGAGCTGCTGCGCGAGCGCGCGCGCCTTCGGCTTGAACGCGGGCAGCGGCGTGGCGTCGTCGAAGATCCGCGCGAGCACCCGCTCGACGTTGCCGTCGACCGCCGCCGCCGCCGCGCCGAACGCGATCGCCGCAACCGCCGCCGCGGTGTAGGGGCCGAGGCCGGGGAGCTTGCGCAGCTCCGCCTCGGTCTCGGGGAAGCCGCCCTGCGCCGCCACCGCGCGGGCGCAGGCGAGGAGGTTGCGGGCGCGCGAGTAGTAGCCGAGCCCGGCCCACGCCGCCATCACCTCGGCGTCGGGCGCGGCGGCGAGATCGCCGACCGTCGGCCAGCGTTCGAGAAAGGCGCGGTAATAGGGGATCACCGCCGCC
>QKGW01000320.1 GCA_003250275.1 Alphaproteobacteria bacterium | reverse complement strand
ACGCTGCTGTTCCTCACCCTGCCGGGGGTGTCGGTCTCGGCGATGCTGATTTCGACCGACCCGTTCCTGATGTGCGCCTGGGGCTGGGGCCTGGTGGCGCTGCACGCCGCGCTCGACCGCGAGGACGCGGGCAAACCGGCGCTGCCCGCCTGGCTCGGCCTCGGTCTCGCGATCGGCCTCGGGATGCTTGCGAAGTACGCGATGATCGGCTTCGTCGGCGGCATGGCGATCGCGATGCTGCTGGTGCCGCGCTGGCGCGCGTACTGGCGGCGTCCGGGGCCGTGGATCGCGCTCGGCCTCGGCATCGTGGTGTTCGCGCCCAACGTCGCGTGGAACGCCGCCAACCATTTCGTTAGCTTCCACCACACCCAGGCGAACGCCAACCTCGAACACAGCGGCTTCCATCCGCTCAAGGGGCTCGCCTTCCTCGGCGCGCAGTTCGGGGTGTTCGGGCCGATCCCGTTCGCGGTGCTGCTGCTGCTGTTCGTCGGCCTGTTCCGCAGCAAACCCGCCGCCGACACCGCCGAAGGGCGCGACACCCGCTTCCTCGCCGCGTTCGTGCTGCCGCTGCTGCTGGTGATGACGGTGGAAGGGTTCCTCTCGCGCGCCAACGCCAACTGGTCCGCGCCCGCGTTCGTCGCCGGCACGGTGTGGGTGGCGCGCGCGCTGATGGGCAAGCGCGAGATCTGGCTCAAGGCCGCGATCGTGATCCACCTCGCGGCGGCGCTCCTGATGCTCAATCTCGACGGCATCGCCCAGGCGACCGGCTTCGAGCTCACCGCCAAGACCGACCCGATGAAGCGGGTGCGCGGCTGGGACCGTCTCGGCATCGCGGTGTCGCACGCGCTCGCGCTCGACATTGCCGCGGGCGCGGTGCTCGCCTTCGACGAGCGCAAGACCCTCACGCCGATGCTCTACTACCTGCCGAAGCCGCAGCCGCCGCTCGCCAAGTGGAACCCGGACGGCCGGATCGACGACCACTACGACCTCACCGCCGATCTCAAGAACTACGTCGGCCGCGAGGTGGTGCTGGCGATCCGGGGCGACGACGTCTCCGCGATCGCGCCCGCGTTCTCCGGCCCGGTGAGCGGACCGGTGACGGTCACGGTGCCGATCCACAAGGACTACGCGATCCGCCTCAACCTCTTCCGCATGGGCACGTTCAAGGGGTATCCCGCGTCAGCGCGGTGATCCCCGCCGCGGCCTCCGGCCACCCGGCGATCAGCGCGGCGCGGTCGCCGTGTTCGTAGTCGGCGTAGTCGAACCCTGGCGCGACGGTGCAGCCCATCAGCGCGAAACGCCCGCCCGGCAGCAGCCGCGCGCCCTGCCACACCCCGGCGGGCACGAGGCTCTGCACCTCTTCCCCGTTCGTCACGTCCTGCCCGAGCGTCACCCACGCGCTGCCGCCGTCGGGGAATAGCCGCAACTGCTCGACCGCGTCGCCGAGGTAGAAGTGGAACATCTCGTCGTGCGCGACCTTGTGCAGCGCCGACATCGTCTCGGGAGTGAGGAGGTAGTAGATCTGCGTCGCCACCGCGCGCGGGCCGAGCGGCGTCGCGATTTCTCCGTAGCGATAGGTCTCGGCGAACCAGCCGCCCTCGTTGGGGTGGGGCGTCAGTCCGAACCGGGCGATCAAGGCTTCGGCGGTCGGGTCCATGGGGCCTCCGGCAAGATGTGTTGAAGATATATGTCGATTCGGTTACATACTAGAGTGTTCAGTACAGTCACGAGTCGAGCGGATCGAGGCGGGTCCGAAAAGCATCCCGCGTTGTTCGTGCCGGAGGATTTGACGATGTGGTTCGGCTTCGGGTCGCGCAAGCAAATCGAAATCGATTTCGATGGGCCGATGACCTTGCCGTGGGAAAAGAACGCGCGCGGCCGCTTTCACAAACTCTTGCAGGTGCGTCCGTCCGAGGTGGGAATCGGCGGGCGCGGCGGCGTCGCGGTGTTCTTCCATCGCGGCGTGCGTCCGGGCTGGGTGTTCGTCTGCGCCGCCGACGACCTCGGCGAACTGATCGCGAACGCCAAGGACGACCCGCAGATCACGGAGTTCGAAGGGCGGGGCGGGGTATTCGTCGCCTGGTCGTTCGTCAAGCCCGGCTTCCGTCCCGGCGTGGTCGCGCATCTGCGCCGCACCCTGCACCCGGCGATCGAAATCTCCGATCTCGACCGCCGCGGCGTCTACGATGTCGAGCCGATCCCGGTGCATCCGCCCGCCTAATCCGCTTCCAGATCCGCCGCGTCCGCCGCGTCGATCACCTTGCGCGCGGTGTCCCAGTCGAAACCGGCGCGGCCCATCGCCGCGATGTCGCGGTCGCGCCGTTCGGCGCGCTCCTCGGCGCGGCGGAACGGTCCGAGGCGCTTGCGCCGCGCCAGCGTCACCGCGGCGGCGAGGGTGGTGTCGCCCTCCGCCTCCTCGGCGATCTCTTCGAGCGCGGCGGCGACCGCGTCCTCCGGCGCGCCGAGGACGGCGAGGCGGCGGCGGATCATCGCCGGCGCAACGCCGCGCGCGAACAGGCCGCGCGCCTTCGATTTCGCGGTGCGTGCATCGTCGACGTAGCCGAGCCGCACCATCTTCGCCACCACCGCGTCGATCCACGCGGACGTCTGGGCGCGGTCGACGCCGGTCTCGGGGTGCATTTCGGCGCGGCGGACCTTGCGGTCGAGAACGCGGCGGAGGTTCTGGGCGGTGCTGTCGAAGCGTTCGAGATAGTGCAGCGCGGCGTTCTCCAGCGACTGCGCGGAGATGCGGCGCGGCGGCTTGCGGCGGGGTTTTTGCGGCGGAACGGGCTCTGACATGCGCCGACTATACACCCGCCATGCGCGGAACGACACCGGCGGGGGCTTGAGACATTGCGTTCCGCATGTCATATGCTCACCCGGTTTTATGTGATTTCAGGCAATTCGATGACCCCGCATTTTCCCGAACGGATGACCCCGCTCGGCGCGATCAACTGGATCGGCTGCTATACCCTGTTCCTCAAGGAGGTCCGCCGCTTCCAGAAGGTGTGGCTGCAGACGATCGCCGCGCCCGCGATCAGCACCTTGATCTTCATGGCGATCTTCGCCCTCGCGCTCGGCCGCAGCGGGCGGCAGATGGACGGCGTGCCGTTCGACCAGTTCCTCCTGCCGGGGCTGGTGATGATGACGATGATCCAGAACGCCTTCGCCAACACCTCGTCGTCGCTGGTGATCTCGAAGGTGCAGGGCAGCATCGTCGACATCCTGATGCCGCCGCTCTCGTCGTGGGAACTCGCGGTTGCCTACATCGGCGGCGGCATGGTGCGCGGCCTGATCTGCGGCGTCGTCGTCGCGATCAGCCTGTCGCTGTTCGTGCCGGTGCCGTTCGCCCAGCCGCTGATGGCGGTGGCGTTCGCGCTCGAAGCGACGGTGATGATGTCGGCGGTCGGCGTGCTCACCGGCATCTGGGCCGACAAGTTCGACCAGGCGACGGTGATCACCAACTTCGTGATCATGCCGATGTCCTTCCTCTCCGGAACCTTCTATTCGGTCGACCACCTGCCCGACGCGGTGCGCTGGCTCGCGCACATCAACCCCTTCTATTTCATGATCGACGGCTTCCGCGGCGGCTTCCTCGGCACCGACGGCGCGAGCCAGTGGATTCAGCTCGGGGTTCTCACCGCCGGCAACGTCGTCCTGCTGTGGTGGTCGCAGCATCTGTTCCGTATCGGCTACAAGCTGAAGTCTTGACGCGGCAAGACGGCTGAAAGAGCTTGACGCCGCAAATCCCGCCCCCTTTAAATAGCTCCTTTCTTTTCGGGCAGGGCGATTCGGGCGCTCCGCCCGCACCGGATTTCAGGCGGTGGACAGATCCCACCGCCTGAAGTGTTTGCGCGGCGAACCACGCCGCTTTTTGCGCGATACGCGCCCTGTCTGACAAAGGAGTCGAAGGTGATCCCGTCCGTGATGCCGACTTATGCGCGGTTTGACGTCGTGTTCGAGCGGGGCGAAGGCCCGTGGCTGTACGCGGCGGACGGGCGACGATTCCTCGACTTCGCCGCGGGCATCGCGGTGTGCTCGCTCGGCCATTGCCACCCGCATCTGGTCAAGGCGCTGCAGGATCAGGCCGCCAAGGTGTGGCACACCTCGAACCTCTACCGCATCGCCGGGCAGGAAAAGGTGTCGAAGCGGCTCGCCGAGCTGACCTTTGCCGACACCATGTTCTTCGGCAATTCGGGCGCCGAGGCGAACGAGTGCGCGATCAAGATCGCGCGCCGCTACCAGTTCGACCAGGGCCGCCCCGAGCGCTACCGCATCGTGGTGATGACCACCGCGTTCCACGGCCGCACCCTCGCGACCGTCGCGGCGGGCGACCAGGCCAAGGGCAAGTACGGCTTCGGGCCGGAGACCGAGGGCTTCGACCGCGTCGCGTTCGGCGACCTCGACGCCGCCAAGGCGGCGATCGGGCCGGAAACCGCGGCGATCATGCTCGAACCGGTGCAGGGCGAGGGCGGGATGCGCGCCGCCGATTTCGCCTATCTCCGCGCGATCCGCAAGCTCGCCGACGAGAACGACCTGCTGCTGATCTTCGACGAGGTGCAGTGTGGCGTCGGCCGGACCGGCAAGCTCTTCGCCTACGAGTGGTCGGGCGTCGCGCCCGATGTGATGTCGATCGCCAAGGGCATCGGCGGCGGCTTCCCGGTCGGCGCGTGCCTCGCCACCGAGCGCGCCGCGAAGGCGATGGTGCCGGGTTCGCACGGCTCCACCTTCGGCGGCAACCCGCTCGCGATGGCGGCGGCGGACGCGGTGCTCGACGTCATCACCGGCGAGGGGTTCCTCGACCACGTCAACGAGATTGCGGGCGTCCTGCGCGACGCCCTGGCCGAGCGCGTGAAGCGCTTCCCCGACCTGTTCGAGGAAGTGCGCGGCCTCGGCCTGATGGCCGGGCTGAAGTGCCGGGTCGTCAATTCGGATGTCGTCAACCGCCTGTTCGAGGAAGGGCTGCTCGCCGTTCCCGCGGGCGACAACGTATTGCGTTTCGTGCCGCCGCTGATCATCGAGCGGGACCACGTCGAGGCCGCGATGGCGATCCTCGATCGGGTGTGCGAGGCGTGGAGGAAGAATTCATGATTACGCCCATGTCCAGCCAGCCTGCCGCCGCGGCGATGCCGCCCCGGCACTTTCTCGATATCGCCGACGTCGACGCCGCCACCCTGCGGCGGATGATCGACCTCGCCGCGCAGTACCGCACCGGCACCGCGCCCGAGGCGCTGCGCCGCCCGCTCGCGGGCAAGACCCTCGCGATGATCTTCGAGAAGCCCTCGACCCGCACCCGCGTGTCGTTCCAGGTCGGAATGCAGCAGCTCGGCGGCGAAGTCGTGGTGCTGAGCCACCAGGACACCCAGCTCGGCCGCGGCGAGACCATCCCCGACGCCTCGCGCGTGCTGTCGCGCTTCGTCGACATCATGATGATCCGCACCTTCGCGCCCGAGACCCTGCACGAGCTCGCCGACTACGCGAGCGTGCCGGTGATCAACGGCCTCACCGACGAAACCCACCCGTGCCAGGTGATGGCGGACATCGCCACCTTCGAGCAGCACCGCGGCCCGATCGCGGGCAAGGTGATCGCCTGGACCGGCGACGGCAACAACGTCGCGCAGTCGTGGATCGAGGCGGCGCCGAAGTTCGGTTTCGAGATGCGTCTCGCCTGCCCCGAGGGCTTGGAGCCGCGCGAGGACATCGTCGCCCGCGCCCGCGCCGAGGGCGCCACGGTGATCGTCGGCAGCGACCCGCGCGAACTGCTCGTCGGCGCGGACTGCGTGATCACCGACACCTGGCTGTCGATGCACGACACCGACACCGACCGCTCCAACGCGCTGCTGCCGTATCAGGTCAACGCGGACCTGATGGCGTGCGCGAAGCCTTCGGCGCTGTTCATGCACTGCCTGCCCGCGCACCGGAACGAGGAAGTCACCGACGAGGTGATGGACGGTCCGCAGTCGGTGGTGTGGGACGAGGCGGAAAACCGCCTCCACGCGCAGAAGGCGGTGATGGTCTGGTGCATGGGGCTGCTTTCGTGAGCGAGGCCGTGCGCAGCATGGACCTCGTGCTGCCGTTCACTCTCGGCGGCGGCGCGTTCCGCGGGCGTCTGGTGCGCCTGCACGACGCCGCCGCGGACACCATCGCGCGTCACCGCCAGCCCGAGGCGGTGGGGCGGCTGGTGGGCGAGGCGCTCGCGCTCGCCGCGGTGCTCGGTTCGAGCCTCAAGTTCGACGGCGTGATCACGGTGCAGACCTCGTCCGACGGGCCGGTCTCGCGCCTCGTCGCCGACATGACCTCGGGGGGCGAGGTGCGCGCCTCGGTCGCCGCCGATCTCGACCGCGTCGCCGATCTCCTCGGCCGCGTCACCGAGCCGACCTTCGCCGATCTCGCGGGCGCGGGCTATCTCGCGCTCACCGTCGACCAGGGCGAGAACACCGAGCGCTACCAGGGCATCGTCAAGATCGAGGGCCGCACCCTCGCCGACACCGCGGTCGCCTACTTCCGCCAGTCCGAGCAGATCGACACGGTGCTGATGCTCGCCGCCGAGCCGCCCGAAGCGGGCTTCGGCTGGCGCGCCGGCGGCCTGCTGCTGCAACGCCTGCCGCGCGCCGACGCCACCCTCGCCGGGGCGGAGGAAGCGGACGCCTGGGAAACCGCGTCGATTCTCCTCGGCAGCCTCACCGCGCGCGAGCTGCTCGACCCGACGCTGCCCGCCACCGAGGTGCTGCACCGCCTGTTCCACCAGAGCGGCCTCGAAGTCTACGCCGGACACGACGTGCGCTTCGGCTGCCGCTGCTCGCGCGAGCGCCTGCTCGCGGTGCTCGCCGGCCTGCCGCCGGACGACATCGCGCACGCCACGGTGGACGGCAGGATCGAAGTCACGTGCGACTTCTGCAAAACGCACTATGTCTTTCCCGTAAACGAGATTCCATCCCGGTCGCGGGGAGAATAAACTCTCCCCGCAACCACTTGCAGGGAGTCCTCCGTATGTCCGTTCGTCTGTCCGGTTTCGCGCCCGGTCGCCGCGCCGTTCTGCGCGGGGTCGGGGCCGCGCTGATCGCCTTGGGCGTGGCCGCGTGCACCACCACGCCGCCCGCGCCGGTCTACCCCGATATCCGCTTCACCAACACCGACCCCCTGCCGATCGCCGCGCTGCGGGTGGATATCGGCAGCGACTACCGCCCGACCTTCGCGCCGCCGAACGTCGAGCACCTGATGCCGGTTTCGCCCGAGCGGATGGCGCGCCAGTGGGCGCTCGACCGCCTGCAGCCGCTGCGCGCGGGCACCGCGGTGGCGCGCTACACCATCCTCGATGCGCGCGTCGTCGAGAGCAAGCTCAAGACCGAGGGCGGCATCAAGGGCGCGTTCACCGATCAGCCGTCGGAGAAGTACGACGCCTACCTGCGCGTCCGCCTGTCGATCGACGATCCGGCGCGCGCCTACCACGGCGAGGTCGAGACCAGCGTGCGCCGCAGCCTGACGGTGCAGGAGGGCGCTTCGCTCAACGACCGTGAAAAGGCGTGGTACGAACTCGTCGAGAAGCTCGCGCAGGACTTCGATGCGTCGATGACCAACAACATCAAGAGCTACCTGCCCGACGCGCTCGCGCGCTGAGCCGCGGGGCGGCGGTGAAAAGAAAAGGCCGGGAGCGATCCCGGCCTTTTTTCATTCGCGCCAGAAACTCTTCTGGAACAGCACCAGGACCGAGAGGATTTCGAGCCGCCCGAGCAGCATTCCGAGGGCGAGCATCCATTTCGCCGGGTCGGGCAGGGTGGCGAAGCTGCCGGTCGGGCCGATGATGTCGCCGAGGCCGGGGCCGACGTTGGAGATCACCGTCGAGGCGCCCGAGATCGCGGTGGTGAAGTCGAGCCCGAGGAGCGACAGGCCGACGGTGAGCCACGCCACCGAGAGCGCGTAGAGGAAGAAGAACGCCATCACCGAATCCGTCACCCCGGCTTGGAGCGGGCGGCCGTTGTAGCGCGGCAGCATCACCACGTGGGGGCGGAGCATCCGCGCCACCTGCACCTTGGCGGCGGCGTAGAGCACCTGGAAGCGGAAGATCTTGAAGCCGCAGGTGGTCGAGCCCGCGCAGCCGCCGACGTATTGCAGCACGAACAGCAGTGCGACCGGCAGGCCGCCCCAGAGCTGGATGTCGGTGGTGAGGTAGCCGGTGCCGGTGACGATCGAAACCACGTGGAACACCGCGCCGCCGACCGCGCTGCGGACGTCGTAGCCGTTGCCGATCACCAGCCACGCCGCGATCACCGCCACCGCCGCCGCGACGACCGTGAAGAACGCGCCGATCTGGCTGTCGAGCGCGAGGTTGCGGCGGCCGCCGCGCGCGAGTCCGAGGTAGAGGGTGAAAGGCATCGCGGCGGCGATCATGCCGAGGGTCGCGACCACGCGCACCGCGAGGCCGGGCCAGTGGGCGAGGCTTTCGGGGCGGGTCGAGAAGCCGCCGGTGGAGAGCGTCGTCATCGCGTGGTTGGCGGCGTCGAACGCCTCCATCCCGGCGGCCCAGTAAAGCCCGCTCCAGATCAGCGTCAGCGCCGCGTAGATCGCGATCAGCTGCAGCGCCACCGGGCTTACCCGCGCGAACACCTTGTCGGGAGTGTCGAACGCCTCGGTCTTGAACACCTGCATCCCGCCGACGCGCAGCATCGGCAGGAGCGTCACCGCCATCAGCACGATGCCGATGCCGCCGAGCCATTGCAGCACCGAGCGCCACAGGAGCGTCGCGTGGGTCTGCGCGAGGACGTCGGCGAGTACCGTCGATCCGGTGGTGGTGAGGCCCGACATCGCCTCGAAGAAGGCGTCGGTGTAGTCGAGCTTGGCGGAGCCGAAGCAGAGCGGCAGCGCCGCGAACAGCGGCAGCGCCGCCCAGGTGAGGGCGGCGAGGAGGAACACGTGGCGGAGGTTGAGGCGGCTGCGCGGCCCTTCGCAGGAGAGGATCATCGCGAGGGCGAAGAACACCGTCACCGCGGCGGAGGCGGCGAACACCACCCAGTCGCCGTCGCCGTCGGCGATCGAAATCGCCACCGGCGCCGCCATCGCGGCGGCGAGGACGAGCAACAGCAGCCCGACGACGTAGAGCACCGGACGGATATCGAGCACGCGTCTCCCCCTTCGACTTCGCGGCAGGAACTATGCGCCAGATCGCCCCGCGCTGTCACCTGTCAGCGCAGGCGGGTGATCCCCGGCAGATAGGTGCCCATGCGGTGGTCGGTGCCGTAAGGGTTCGGAGCGGTGAAGCAGTTGGCGTCGGCGAGCGTGCGGTAGCAGAACGGCTCGGGCGCGGGTACGTAGGCGACGCGGAACGGACGGCAGTAGGGCTCGCCCTTGCTCGCGCGCACCGCCGAGCAGTCCTCCTCGCGGATGTAGGAGACGACGTGGTCGACCATCAGCTTGTCGGTGACGATGAGGGTGGCGAGGTCGATCGCGAGCAGGGCATGGTAGCCGTGTTCGAATGGGGTGAGGTCCTCCACCTGGGCGGTGGGGACGTCCTCCAGTGTCAGGCCGCAGCCGCCGAGAGCCAGCGCCGCGAACAGAGGAACCTTGCGTACCACGACGGCGCTCCGCTTCCGATTTCGCTTCGAGGATAGGCTATCCCCTCGGCGTTAAGAAATCCTGAAATGCACCACCCCCTATGGTACAACTGCGGGACGCCCCGCAATCCGAGGATTTCACCCGCCGTGTCGACCGGTTCGGTACTGATCAGCGATCATGCATTCTGGCGGCCCGGAGCGGGCGTCGCCCTGCGGCAGCGCGAGATCCTCGGCTTCCTCGCCGAGCGCGGCCCGGTCGACCTCGTCTACGTCGGTGCGGAGGTCGGCGAGTTCCACCGTCTCGCGGTGCAGCTCACCGCCGCCAGCGTCGGCGAGATCCGCTGCGAGGCGTTGCCGCCGTCGCTCGAACCGAGCCGCGCGGCGCGCCGCCTCGCCGACCTCATCCGCGAACGCGCGCCGGAACGGGTGGTGGTGCTCTCGCCCGATCTCGCCTGGGTCGCCGACCTCGTGCCCGCCGCCGTGCCGGTGGTGCTCGACGCCGCCGGGTGCGCCGATGGCATCCGCGCGATCGAGGCGGCGCGGGCGTGCGATTGCGCGCTGTTCGACCGCCTCGACGGCTTCACCGAAGCCTTCGCGGCGCTCGGCGGCGAGCGCGTCGCGTGGTCGCCGCCGCCGGTGACGGTGGCCGATCCGCTGCCGCCGGTGCGCGGCGCCGCGCAGCGCGTCGGGGTGTCGTTCGGCACCGCGCCGGTGGACGAGGCGGCGATGCGCTGGTTCCACGACGAGGTCTGGCGCCGCCCCGAACTCGCGCACGCGCGCGCCGCCGTCGAGGTGGTGGTGGGCGGCGACGTCGGCGACGGCGCGGTGGCGCGCGCCTGCCCGGATTTCCGCTTCGTCGGCCCGGTCGACCGGCCGCTGCCGTTCTTCGCCGCGGTCGACGTGGTTGCCGCGCCGCGCACCGGCCTGCCGCCGCCGGTCGAGGCGCTCGGCTTCGCGCGGCCGCTGGTGGCGACGCCGGGCACGGTCGCGCCGCTGCACACGATCATGGTTTCGGCCTGCCTGATCGTCGACACCGCGCGCGACTTCGCCGACGCGCTCGCGCTGCTGATCGACGACACCGCCGCGCGCCGCCGTTTCGTCGA
>QKGW01000246.1 GCA_003250275.1 Alphaproteobacteria bacterium | reverse complement strand
GCCCTCGCGCGGGCGCTGGAAGAAAATCTCAGGAAATAAGGACCGTCGCGGGCGACCCGGTCGCCCGCGCGTTTACGCCTCGGGCATCTGCGCGCGCAGGGCGGTGATGAAGTCCGACATGCCGGTGAGGCGGGTGCGGCGCTGGCGCTCGGCATGGAGGATGGTGAGCACCTGGCGGGTCGAGGCCTGGGCGTCGCGATTGATCACGATGTAGTCGTACTCGATCCAGTGGCTCATCTCGTCGCTCGCCTTGGCCATCCGTCCGCGCACCACCTCGTCGCTGTCCTGGGCGCGGCCGCGCAGGCGGCGTTCGAGTTCCGCCATCGACGGCGGCAGCACGAACACCCGCACGAGATCGGTGGACATCCGTTCCTCGAGCTGCTGCGCGCCCTGCCAGTCGATGTCGAAGAGCACGTCGCGGCCCTGGGCGAGCCAGTCGTCGACCGGCTTCTTCGGCGTGCCGTAGTGGTTGCCGAAGACCAGCGCGTGTTCGAGCAGTTCGCCCTCGGCGACCATCTCGTCGAAGCGCGGCTTGCCGATGAAGTGGTAGTCGCGGCCCTCGACCTCGCCCGGACGCTGCGGCCGGGTGGTCACCGAGATCGACGCCGAGATCAGCGGATCGGCGGCGAGGAGGTTGCGGGCGATGGTGGTCTTGCCCGCGCCCGAGGGCGAGGACAGCACCAGCAGCAGACCGCGCCGGCTGACCAGCGAAACCGGCGGCACCGCCGCCTGGGGCACGTTCGAGGACATGGATGAACCCTATTCGATGTTCTGGATCTGCTCGCGCAGACGGTCGATGACGGTCTTGAGTTCGAGGCCGACGGCGGTGAGCGCGGCATCGGAGGACTTCGAGCACAAGGTGTTGGCCTCGCGGTTGAACTCCTGGCAGAGGAAGTCGAACTTGCGCCCGATTCCCCGCGCCTCGGCGATCAGCACCCGCGCCGCGGCGATGTGGCTGGCGAGGCGGTCGAGTTCCTCGCGCACGTCGAAGCGGGTGACGAGCAGCGCGAGTTCCTGGGTGATGCGGTCTTCGGGCAGGGTGGTGGTTTCGAGGAGATCGGCGACGAGACGGTTGAGGCGCTCCTTGCGCGCCTCGGGGCGGGCGGCGTCGCACGCCTCGGCCTCGGCGACGAGGCGTTCGATCGCGTCGATGTGGTCGATCACCACCGCGCCGATGCGCGCGCCTTCCTCGGCGCGGGCGGTCTTGAGTTCGGCGACGGCGCGGTCGAACTCGGCGAGCAGCGCGGCCTGAAGCGCGGCGGCGTCGCCATCCTGGGCGGCAGCCTCGCTCGCCTCGATCACGCCCTTGACCTGGAGCAGCCCGTCGAAGCCCGGCGGCGTCACCGCGCCGGGATGCCGGGCACAGACCTCGGCACCGGTACGGATCAGGGTTTCGAGCCATGCCTGGTTGATCGCGAGGCCCTGCGCGGCGGCGGGGCGCACGACCGAGAGCGAGACGTTGACCGAGCCGCGCGCAGCCGCGGCGGCGAGGCGCTCGCGCACCGGCTTTTCGAGAACTTCGAGGCCGGGCGGCATCCGCAGGCGGACGTCGAGGCTCTTGCCGTTGACGCTCCTAAGGTCCCACACCCAGGCGGTGCCGTCCTCGGCGCGGCCCTCGACCCGGGCGAAGCCGGTCATGCTCACCAGTCCATTCGCCTCAGCCATTCTCGCCCCCTGTTTACCTTCGGTGTCCGCGCGTTTTATAACCAGGAAGCACTGTCTCTGTCACGCCATACGGACACACGCCATGCCGTCGACCATCGTGATCACCGGGGCTTCGGGCGGCATCGGCCGCGCGCTTGCCGTGGAATACGCCGCGCCGGGCGTGACCCTGCACCTGTTCGGACGCGATCCGACCCGTCTCGACGCCGCCGCCGCCGCGGTTTCCGCCAAGGGCGGCGTCGCGCGGGTTCATGCCGCCGACGTGCGCGACGCCGCGGCGATGGCCGAGGCGCTCACCGCGATCGACGCGGCGACGCCGATCGAACTCCTCGTCGCCAACGCCGGAATCTCGGCGGGCACGCGCGGCGGCGGCGAGAGCGACGAGCAGACCCGCGACGTGTTCCGCGTCAACCTCGACGGCGTGCTCAACACCGTGCTGCCGATTCTCGGGCCGATGCGCGCGCGGCGGCGCGGCCAGATCGCGATCATGAGTTCGGTCGCCGGGTTCCGCGGCCTCGCGGGAGCGCCCGCCTACTGCGCCTCGAAGGCGGCGGTGCGGGTGTGGGGCGAAGGCCTGCGCGGCGAGGCGGCGGCGGACGGGGTGCGCGTCAACGTCGTCTGCCCCGGCTTCGTCGAGACCCCGATGACCGGCGCGAACGGCTTCCCGATGCCGTTCCTGATCCCGCCGAAGCGGGCCGCACGCATTGTCCGCCAAGGACTTGCACACAACCGGGGGCGCATTACGTTTCCTTGGCAGATGGCGATCGTCGGCTGGTTCCTCCGCGCCCTGCCCGACGCGCTGGTCGACGCCTTCGGACGCCGCCTGCCCCGCAAGCCCGCACGCGACTGAAACCGGGGGCCCGATGCTGCGTAACTTCAAAAACGATTGGGCCCTGTTCACCGGGATCCTGATGCTCGTCACCGCGGCGAGCCTGCTCACCACGCTGCTCACCGTGCGCGGCGCGGCAATCGGCTTTTCCACCGCGCAGATCGGCCTGATCCAGGCCGCGTGCCCGATGGGCGCGCTGCTCGGCTCGGTGTACGCGCCCGGCCTCGTCGGCCGGGTCGGCCACATCCGCTCGTTCGGCGCGCTCGCCTCGGTGTGCTCGGCGGCGGCGGTGGTGCACCTGATGACCAACGACCCGTGGATCTGGGGCGCGA
>QKGW01000086.1 GCA_003250275.1 Alphaproteobacteria bacterium | reverse complement strand
GGCGGCTTCCTGCTTGCCGGGTGTTCCTGGTTCAGCGACGCGCCGAAGCCGCCGCAGATGATCCAGCCTTCCGAACAGGCGGCGGATCTGCCGCAGAGCCTCTCCGCGGGCGATCAGAAGCACGATTACACCAACGGCTCGGGGCGCGCCGACGTCACCGTGGTGCGTCCGCTGCGCACCGCCCCGCCGCCGAAGGTCGAGGTCGCTCCGGCTCCGACCCCCGCTCCGGCGCCCAAGGTCGCCGCGGCGGAACCGCCCAAGGTCACGCCCGCTCCCGCGCCGCAACCGGCTCCGAGGCCCGCCGCCGCGTCCGCTCCGTCGAACCCCGACGCGGCGCTGCCGCCGCGCACCGAGACGGTTCCGGCGGGCACCGCGCAGGCCGCTCCGGGAGCCGTCGCCGGCGCCGCCGACCTGCCGCCCGCCGCGCCGCCCGCCTCGCCGGGTTCGGCCGCCAAGGCGCAGCCCGCCAAGCCCGCCGCGCCCGCGGCGATGCAGTCGCTCGACGCGTTCACGCCGGAGAGCTACGCCGTTTCCTACATGGCCGCTTCGGTGCCGTTCGGTCATGGGTCCTCGCACCTCTCCGCCGAGGACCGCGCCCAGCTGCGCGAGGTGGTGGCGCAGTACAAGAAGACCGGCGGCGCGCTCACCGTCGTCGGCCACGCCTCCAGCCGCACCGGCGACATGTCGGCGCTCGAGCACAAGATCGCCAACTTCGACATCTCGGTGCGCCGTGCCGAGGCGGTCGCCCAGGCGCTGGTCAGGCTCGGCGTTCCGGCCCGCGCGATCTACGTCGGCGCAGTGTCCGACAACGAGCCGGTCTACCGCGAGGTGATGCCCGCAGGCGAGGCCCAGAACCGTCGAACCGAGATCTTCCTCAACTACTGAGCGGGATGCGTCGCCACTTCCTGAAAAGGCCCGGCTCCCGCGAGCCGGGCCTTTTCGCGTTCGGTTAAAACGTTGGCAAAGTTGCCGCGAGCGTGCTTAGAATTCGAACCCCAGACCCGGAAAACCGGGCGGTCCCTGTGAAACGAACTCCGCTTTAACCCTCAGTCACGAAGCCCATAGCCCCCATGGAACAGGATTTTTACCGGATCAAGCGCCTGCCCCCCTACGTCTTCGCCGAAGTCAACGCGATGAAGGCGCGCGCACGCGCCGCCGGTGAGGACATCATCGATTTCGGCATGGGCAACCCGGACCAGCCGACGCCGCAGCACATCGTCGACAAGCTCTGCGAATCGGCACAGAACCCGCGCGCCCACCGCTACTCGGCGTCGAAGGGCATTCCCGGGCTGCGCAAGGCCCTCGCCGGATACTATCAGCGCCGCTTCAACGTCGATCTCGACGTCGAGCGCGAAATCGTCGTCACCCTCGGCTCGAAGGAAGGCCTCGCCAATCTCGCGATGGCGATGACCTCGCCCGGCGACGTGGTGCTGGTGCCCAATCCGTCTTACCCGATCCACGCCTTCGGCTTCATCATCGCCGGCGGCGCGATCCGCCACGTTCCGGCGTCGCCCGACGAGGCGTTCCTCGAGGCGATGGACCGCGCGGTGCGCCACTCGATCCCGAAGCCGATCGCGGTGATCCTCAACTACCCCTCGAACCCGACCGCGCGCGTCGCCAGCCTCGATTTCTACCGCGAGGTCGTTGCGTTCTGCCGCAAGCACGAGGTCTACTGCCTCTCCGACATCGCCTATTCGGAGATCTACTTCGACGGCAACCCGCCGCCCTCGATCCTCGAGGTGCCGGGCGCGAAGGACGTCGCCATCGAGTTCTCGTCGCTCTCCAAGACCTATTCGATGCCGGGCTGGCGCATCGGCTTCGCCGCCGGCAACCCGCGCCTCTGCTCGGCTCTGGCGCGGATCAAGTCGTACCTCGACTATGGCGCGTTCACCCCGGTGCAGGTGGCGGCTTCCGCCGCGCTCAACGGCCCGCAGGAGTGCGTCGAGGAAATCCGCACGATGTACCGCGAGCGCCGCGACGTGCTGATCGAGGGTCTCGCCCAGGCCGGGTGGGACGTGCCGAGCCCGCCCGCGACGATGTTCGCGTGGGCGCCGATCCCGTCCGCGTTCGCGCACATGGGTTCGGTGGAATTCTCGAAACTGCTGCTGCAGGAGGCGGGGGTCGCGGTCGCGCCCGGCCTCGGCTTCGGCGAATACGGCGACAACCACGTGCGCATCGCGCTGGTGGAGAACAAGCACCGCACGCGCCAGGCGTTGCGCAGCATCAAGTCGTTCCTCGCGCGGAGCGACGAATTCGCCGCGCGCGTGGCGGCGAAAACCGGTGGGGAGTGAATAGTGAAGGATCCGAAGAAACCGGGCGGCGAGCCGCTCAAAGTCGCGGTCGCCGGCCTCGGAACGGTCGGCGCGGGGGTGCTCAAGCTGCTCGCCGCGAACCGCGCGACGATCGCCGCGCGCGCCGGGCGTGAGATCGTCGTCACCGCGGTGAGCGCACGCAACCGCGACAAGGACCGCGGCGTTTCGCTCGACGGCGTTGCCTGGTTCGACGATCCGGTGGCGATGGCGAAGGAGGCCGACGCCGACGTGATCGTCGAGCTGGTCGGCGGCTCCAACGGCCCGGCCAAGGCTTCGGTCGAGGCGGCGATCGACGCCGGCCGCGCGGTGGTCACCGCCAACAAGGCGCTGCTCGCCCACCACGGCTCCGCCCTCGCCGCGCGCGCCGAGGCCAAGGCGACGCCGCTCGCCTTCGAGGCGGCGGTGGCGGGCGGCATTCCGGTGGTGAAGGGGCTGAAGGACGGCCTCGCCGCCAACCGCATCGACCGCGTCGTCGGCATCCTCAACGGCACCTGCAACTACATCCTCACTACGATGCGCGAGACCGGTCGCGACTTCGACGACGTGCTCGCCGACGCCCAGGCGCTCGGCTACGCCGAGGCCGATCCGTCGTTCGACATCGACGGCATCGACGCGGCGCACAAGCTCGCGATCCTCACCAGCCTCGCGTTCGGCACCGAGATCGACTTCGGCAACGTCCACGTCGAGGGCATCCGCCACATCACCGCGCTCGACATCTCGTACGCCGAGGAACTCGGCTACCGGATCAAGCTGCTCGGCATCGCGCGGCGCACCGACACCGGCATCGAGCAGCGCGTCCACCCCTGCATGGTGCCGAAGGCCTCCGCGATCGCGTCGGTCGAGGGCGTCTACAACGCGGTGATCGTCGAGGGCGACGCGGTCGGCCAGGTGGCGTTCCGCGGCCGCGGCGCGGGCGAAGGCCCGACCGCTTCGGCGGTGGTCGCCGACCTCATCGACATCGCCGCCGGGCGCGCCTCCGCGCCGCCGCTCGGGGTGCCCGCCGCGCTCCAGGCCAAGGCGGAACCTGCGCAGATGGCGGAACACATCGGTTCCTACTATGTCCGGCTTTCGGTGGTCGACAAGCCGGGCGTGTTCGCCGCCATCGCCACCGCGCTCGGGGCCGAGGACGTGTCGATGGAATCGGTGCTGCAGCACGGCCGTCATCCCGACGGGCCGGTGGCGGTGGTGCTCACCATCCACGAAACCACCGAGGGCGCGTTCATGCGCGCGCTCGACCGGATGCGGCACGTCGACGGCGTGCTCGATCAGCCGCGTGCGATCCGCATCGAGGCGGTCTGAAACAGGGGAGGCGGGCGATGTCCGAGAACCATACCGAACATCACACCGACGAATGCCAGGAAACCGACGCGCGCATGGATCGCAACCTCGCGCTTGAGGTGGTGCGCGCCACCGAGGCCGCGGCGATGGCCTCGGCGCGGCTGATGGGGCAGGGCGACGACCTTGCCGCCGACACCGCGGCGATCGCCGCGATGCACCGCACCCTCTCGTTCGTCGACATCGACGGCGTCGTCACCGTCGGCGAGGGGCTCGAAGGCGACGCGCCGCTGCTCTACGCCGGCCACAAGGTCGGCTCCGGCGTCGGCCCGCGCGTCGACATCGCGATCGACGCCCTCGAAGGCGCGACGATCGTCGCGCGCGGCGGCCTCAACGCGCTCTCCGCGATCGCAATGGCGGAGCCGGGCGGCTTCCTCGACCCGCCGCCCTGCTACATGGACAAGATCGCGGTCGGGCCGGACCTTCCCCTGGGCGTCGTCGACCTCGACGCGACGCCGGGCGACAACCTCAACAGCCTCGCCGCCGCCAAGGGGATGCCCGTCCCCGACCTGCTCGTCTGCATTCTCGACCGGCCGCGCCACGAAGGGCTGATCCGCGAGGTGCGCAAGGCGGGCGCGCGGGTGATGCTGATCCCCGACGGCGACGTCTCGGCGGTGATCGCCACTGCCTCGGGTGGCCTCGACATCGCGCCCGACATCTACATGGGCCTCGGCGGTGCCGCCGAGGGCGTGCTCGCCGCCGCCGCGCTCAAGTGCGCGGGCGGGCAGATGCAGGGCCGCCTGCGCCTGCGCGACGACAAGGACCGCGCCGCCGCGATCAAGCGCGGCATCACCGAGTTCGACCGCAAGTACGGCGCCGACGACATGGTGCGGGGCGAGGTGATGTTCGCCGCCACCGGCGTGACCCCGGGCGCGCTGCTCCAGGGCGTGCGCCGCGTCGCCCGCGGCATCGTCACCCACTCGGTGGTGATGCGCTCGAAATCCGGCACGGTGCGGTTCGTCACCGCGTTCCACGATCCCAGGCGGGGCTGCCCCGCGATGCCGCAGTAGGGGAGGCCGATGCCAGACGATACCGCGTTGCGCAAACCGGAAACCTTTCTCGGCGTCTCCCGCTCGGTACGCGGGCGGGTATGGCGGCTGCAGGAGGTGGACGCGGGCGCGGTCTCGACGATGATGCGGCGTTTCGACCTGCCCGAGGTGGTCGCGCGCGCGATGTCGGCACGCGGCATCACCCCGGAGACCGCGGGCGACTACCTCGTGCCGACGCTGCGCGCGCTGATGCCCGATCCCTCGACCCTGACCGATATGGACCGCGCAGTGGCGCGCCTCGCGGCGGCGGTGGAGGCGAAGGAGCCGGTCGCGGTGTTCGGCGACTACGACGTCGACGGCGCGACCTCCTCGGCGCTGCTCTCGCGCTACCTCCGCACGCTCGGCGTGCCGGTCACGGTGCACATCCCTGACCGCATCACCGAGGGCTACGGCCCCAACGCCCAGGCGGTGCGTGCGCTCGCGGTCGAGGCGAAGCTGCTGGTCACCGTCGATTGCGGCGTCACCGCGTTCGACGCCCTCGCTGCCGCGCGCGACGCGGGCATGGAGGCCGTCGTCATCGATCATCACCAGGTCGAGGACACGCTCCCCGACTGCTTCGCGGTGGTCAACCCGAAGCGCCGCGACGACGCGAGCGGGCTCAACGACCTCGCCGCCGTCGGCGTCGTCTTTCTGCTGCTCGTCGCGCTCAACCGCGCCCTGCGCGGAAAGGGCGCGTTCGGCCCGGACCGCCCCGAGCCCGATCTCAAGGCCCTGCTCGACCTCGTCGCCTTCGGCACGGTGTGCGACGTGGTGCCGCTCCGCGGGCTCAACCGCGCGTTCGTGACGCAGGGGCTCAAGGTGCTCGCCGAGGGCGGCAACGTCGGGCTCTCCTGCCTCGCCGCGCGCGCCGGGCTGACCGCGCCGCCCGGCACCTACCACATCGGCTTCGTGATGGGCCCGCGGATCAACGCGGGCGGCCGCGTCGGCAAGTCGGACCTCGGCGCGCGGCTGCTGTCGTGCGAGGACCGCGCCGTCGCCAGCGCGCTGGTCGAGGAACTCGAACAGCACAACCTCGACCGCCGCGAGATCGAGGCGGCGGCGCTCGCCGAGGCGATCGCGCAATCCGATCAGATCATGCCCGCCGACGGCCCGGTGGTGGTCGCCGCGGGTGAGGACTGGCATCCCGGCGTCGTCGGCCTCGTCGCCGCGCGGCTCAAGGAGCGCTTCAACGTGCCCGCCTGCGCGGTCACCTTCCTCGGCGAGGTCGGCAAGGGGTCGGGGCGCTCGGTGCCCGGCGTCAACCTCGGCGCCGCGATCCTCGCCGCGCGCGAGGCGGGGGTTCTGCTCACCGGCGGCGGCCACGCGATGGCGGCGGGCTTCACCGTCGCGCGCGCCGATCTGCCGCGCTTCATCGCCTTCCTCTCCGAGCACGTGCGCGCGCAGATGGCGAGCGGCCCGGTGGACGCGGTGCAATGGATCGACGGCGCGATCGATATCGCCGCCGCGACCCCGGACCTGATCGACACCCTGGCGCGTATGGAGCCCTTCGGCGCGGCCAACGAGGAACCGCGCTTCGTCATTCCCTCGGTGCGGCTCGGCCGCGTCGAGACGGTGGGGGCGGGGCACGTGCGGGCGCACGCCTACGGGCGCGCGGGCGGGCGGCTCAAGACCATCGCCTTCCGCTGCGCCGACGACGACCTCGGCGCGGCGCTGCTCGCGCACCGCGACCGTCAGGTCCATCTGCTGGGGGCCTTGCGCGCCGACACCTGGCAGGGGCGGCGCGACGTGCAGTTCGTCGTCGAGGATCTCGCCTTCGCCGACTAGCGCGTTACGGGCAGGCGTCGGGCTCGTCGTTGCCGAGGGCGCGCTGCATGTACACCGAATCGAGCCACTGACCGAACTTCAGGCCGACCTGCTTGAGCGTGCCGATGTGGGCGAAGCCCGTCGCCGCGTGCGCGTTGATGCTCGCGGTGTTCGCGGAATCGCCGATCACCGCGATCATCTGGCGGTAGCCGAGGGCGCTGCACCGCGCGACGAGTTCGCGCAGGAGCGCACGCCCGGTGCCGAGGCCGCGCACCTCGGGGGCGACGTAAACCGAGTCTTCGAGGGTGTAGCGATACGCCGAGCGCGGACGGAACGGTCCGGCGTAGGCGTAACCGACGACGTTGCCCCGATATTCTGCCACCAGGAAGGGTAGGGCGCGATCGAGCACGGTTTGGCGGCGCGCGGCCATGTCGTCGAGCGTCGGCGGCGACTCCTCGAACGAGCCGGTGCCGTTTTCGACCGCGAAAGTGTAAATCCGATGGATCTCGGGGAGGTCCCGCGGCTCGGAATCGCGAATGGCGACCTCTATGGGCGCCGCGACCTTGACCACCGTCACCGGAGGATGGGCCATCGTCAGTGTCCTTGGGGCATGATTTTCATGAAGTCAACGGTATATGCCGGTTTCTCGGAAACGCGCAAGAGGCCACGCCCGGAGGAGCGGATTTTGGCCGCCTACCTACCGAAAAGGATTGAACAGCGGCGGCGATTTCGGCTAAGAAAGCGGGCGCCGACCCCATCGTCTAGAGGCCTAGGACACCGGCCTTTCACGCCGGCAACACGGGTTCGAATCCCGTTGGGGTCGCCAGCCTGATCGGCAGGGAGGTTCGCCTTCGCGCCGTGGCTTGGGGGGGGCCGAGAGATCCCGGGGTGCGCGGGTGCGCGCGCAAGGGGTTTTCGGACCAGTGACGGAGTGGGGGGCGAAGACCTTGTGGCCGCATAAGGGGCACGCCGAACACGATTTTGTGGATGACCATGTTGGGCCGGGGTTCCGGGCCGGCAAACGAGAGGGTGTGCCACTCTATGGTTCGTACGGCGATCAGAATGTTGCGGTGCGAGCGTGTTGTGTCGCGCATCCGGCTGGTGCGGTCGCAGTTGAGCGTCGCGCCTTTTTCTTTGCCGGAAACGGGCCATAGACAATGACCCTGGAATTGGTTGTTCGAACACGAGCAAACATCTAACAGGAGACTGTAAGAATGGGTAAATACGGAACGCTGGACGAACGCATCCGCTGTAAGTCCCTTATGTCGAAGGTTATTCCGATCGAAGATACCATTCCGATGTTCAAGAATGGTATGAACCTCGGTTGGTCGGGCTTCACTCCTGCCGGTTACCCGAAGGCCGTGCCGATCGCGCTCGCCGAATACGTCGAGAAGAACAATCTTCAGGGTCAGCTGCGCTTCAACCTGTTCATCGGTGCCTCCGTCGGCGCCGAGACCGAGAACCGTTGGGCGCAGAACAACATGATCGACCGTCGTTGGCCGTACCAGACCGGTAAGGACATCGCCAAGGGCATCAACGAAGGCCGCATCCGCATGGGCGACAAGCACCTGTCGCTGTTCGCGCAGGATCTCGCCTACGGCTTCTACACCAAGGATTCGCCGTCCGGTAAGCTCGACATCGGCATCATCGAAGTCTCGGCGATCACCGAGGACTGCGGCCTGGTTCTGACCGCTTCCTGCGGCGTCGTGCCGGAAATCCTCAAGGTGTGCGACAAGCTCATCATCGAAGTGAACACCGCGATGCCGTCGTTCGAGGGTATGCACGACATCATCGTGCAGAGCGCCCCGCCGAACCGCGAGATCATCGGCATCACCAAGGCGGATAGCCGCGTCGGCACCACCTACGTGCCGTGCGATCCGGACAAGATCGTCGCCATCGTCGAATCCCCGCACGCCGACAAGGGCCGCGCGCTCGCCGGCGCCGACGAGGGCTCGATCGCGATCGCGAACCACCTGCTCGAATTCTTCGCCGCCGAAGTGAAGGCCGGCCGTCTGCCGAAGAACCTCCTGCCGCTGCAGTCGGGCGTGGGCTCGATCGCCAACGCGGTCGTCGGCGGTCTCGCCAACGGTCCGTTCTACAACCTCTCGGTCTACACCGAAGTGCTGCAGGACGGTATGCTCGACCTCTTCGACGCCGGCCGCCTCGACTGCGCTTCCGCGTGCTCGCTGTCGCTGTCGGAGAAGGAAGGCTTCCCGCGCTTCACCGAAAAGCGCGACTTCTACGCGCCGAAGATCGTGCTGCGCCCGCTGTCGATTTCCAACAACCCGGAAGTCAGCCGCCGTCTTGGCGTCATCGCCATGAACACCCCGGTTGAGATCGACATCTACGGCCACGCGAACTCGACCCTCATCAACGGTACCCGCATCGTCAATGGTATCGGTGGTTCGGGCGACTTCCTGCGCTCCGGCTTCCTCAAGATCATGCACACCCCGTCGGTGCGTCCGTCCAAGACCGATCCGACCGGCATCAGCTGCGTTGTGCCGCATTGCCAGCACATCGACCACACCGAGCACGATCTCGACGTCGTCGTGACCGAGCAGGGCCTGGCCGACATGCGCGGCCTGGCGCCGAAGGAGCGCGCTCAGACCATCATCAACAACTGCGTGCATCCGGACTACAAGGACATCATGCAGGAGTACCTCGACATGGCGTCGAAGGAGTGCCTGGCGAAGGGCGTCGGCCACGAGCCGCAGCTCTGGGACCGCGCGCTGAAGATGCAGCTGAACCTGGCCCAGAACGGCACCATGAAGATCAAGAACTGGGACATGAAGATCGACCTCTGCGAATAATCTTCCTTCGCAGGTCATCCCATACCGGAGCGGCAGTTTCGACTGCCGCTCCTTTTTTGTGCGCGGCGCGGCGATTCCCGGCCCGGTCTCTCGCCGCCGAGGACGAGACGGGGCGATCGGCGGGGTTTGTCTTTTCAAACCCGGAAAGAGTTTGACAAGAGTCGGTGGCGTGGTCGTCGCTTCTCTCTCCAGAGTTCTCCAGGCTATGCGCTTGCCATCCCTTTCGTCGCAAGAGAACGTCTTTCGGCGAGGAAATGATCAAATTCCCGTTTTTTGCTTTTTCTCTCAGTGCTAAGGTGAACCTCTCAGCATTCGCTGTTTTTCTCGGGGGGGATCATGCGTTTGACACAGGTGGCGTGTGGGCTTTTTGCGTGCCTGCCGAGTGCGGCGATCGCGGCGGATCTGACGACGCCTCAGACAATTTCAGGCGGCGATGTGACGCTTACCGACAACATCACAACTCCGAGCGGAATCGCGCTCACGCTAAGCGGCGGCGCGAGAGTCGCCAGTACGGGATCGATCGTCGTTACTGACCCAATTGTGGGGTTTGGCGTTCTTGTTAACAGCCAGATTACTTTCCTGAATTATGGATATGCCGAGGCGCAAACAGCTATCCTCAATATCGGAACAACAATCAACTACGGCACGATCCGCGGGACATGGATTGCGGGTGTGGATAACAGTGGGCGGTTGGTGAATTTCGGAACAATATCCGGAAATAATAACGGTGTCTTCACGAACCAGTCTGGAACCGTTATCGAGAATTATGGGTTGATAACGGCGAATACGGCCGTTTATTTTGTAGCGGCAGGTAACACCCTGATCCTTGGAAAAGGTGCGGAGCTGTCCGGCAGCGTGGTGGATATCAACCTCGGCCCAGGGAACGCCGTGGTGGTCGATGGCGCGACCGGCAGTTTCAGCTACGTCGGCACGCTCAGCAGTCTGACCGCCACCGGCTCCAGTCTCGCCACCGCGACGGGCACCGACATCGTCGCCATCGACGCGGGCAACCTGACGAACGCGAGCGCCACCCTCGGGCAACGCGGTGTGGCAATGTCGAGCATGATCGATCGCGCCTCCCGCCAGGGACCAACCCCCGCGACACGGGTCGCGGGCCCGGCCAACGATCTTCCAGCGGCGCCGAAATGGACCGCCTGGGGCATGGGCTACGGTGAAAAATCGCAACGCGGGTCCGACGAGGACCCGTCGTATTCCGACGTGCTGTGGGGGGGAGCGGTTGGCCTGGACCGGCACCTCGACGACGACATGACCGTCGGCATCTTCGTCGGGCGGGATGAAAACCGCTCCTGGTACGACGACCGGTCGGTGCGGACGGTGAGCAAGAACGTCTACGTCGGCCTGCGCGCGGGGCAAGACCCCGATGCCGGGATGTTCTGGAACGCCGCCGCGCACCTCGGGTC
>QKGW01000168.1 GCA_003250275.1 Alphaproteobacteria bacterium | reverse complement strand
CCACTTGCTGCCCCAGGCGGGCGTGCCCGGCGGCAGCGACATGCTGCGGATCGGCTGGCCGTTGTACTGCGCCGAGGTGACGATGGTGCCGCCGACGAACCCGAGCTTGCTCATGTCGAGCTGCGAGACACCGAAGTCCAACATGCTCGTGGCGTTGCTGCCGGTGCCGATGAACGGGTTGAAGTACTTGTCCTTGAAGAACAGCGCGTGGCCGCCGGTCATCTGATACGAGTAGTTACGCCCGAGGTTGCCGGTCTTTTTCGCCGGGTCGTAGATCTCGCCGATGCCCGAGAGCATCAGAAGCCGCACGTTGTGATAGGAGTACGCGCCCGAAATCACCAGATCGGCGGGCTGGAACACCTCCTCACCCTTGGCGTCGATGTAGGTGACGCCGATCGCTCGGGTCTTGTCCTTCGAGAGATCGATGCGGATCACCTCGGCCCGGGTGCGGAAGGAGAAGTTGGACTTGCGCCGCAGCGCCGGAAGAATGCAGGTCTGCGGCGACGACTTCGAGTAGTTGATGCAGCCGTAGCGTTCGCAGAATCCGCAGTAGTTGCACGGCCCGAGGGTCATGCCGTAGGGGTTGGTGTAGGCCTGCGAGGCGTTGGCGGCGGGCAGCGGGAAGGGGTGGTAGCCCATGCCCTTGGCCGCCTGTTCGAAGAGCACGCGGTTGTAGGTCGGCTTGAGCGGCGGCATCGGATATTCCGAGGAGCGCGGCCCCTCGAACGGATTGCCGCCCTCGCGGATCTCGCCGTTGACGTTGCCCGCCTTGCCGGAGATGCCCGCGACCTTCTCGAAGCGGTCGAAGTAGGGTTCGAGTTCGTCGTAGGAGACCGGATAATCCTGGATCGTCATCCCCTCGGGGATGGTCTTGGCGCCGAAAGTTTCGGTGACGTAGGACTTGAGCCGGAACTCGGCGGGCTCGGGCCGCCAGGTGTGACCGTTCCAATGCACGCCCGCACCGCCGACGCCGTTGCCCGGCAGGAACGAGCCGAGCACGCGGTAGGGAAGCGCGGTGTCCTTCGGCGCGTGGCGGACGGTGAGGGTGTTCTCGGCAGGCGGCAGCATCAGCTTGTAGCGCACGCCGTAGGTGAGTTCGTCGATCATCCGCGGATAGGCGAAATCGGGCACGGTGTCGTGATAGTCGCCGCGTTCGAGCGCGAGCAGCGAGAGGCCGGTGTCGGCGAGTTCCATCGCCATGATCGCGTTGGTCCAGCCGAGGCCGATCATCACCACGTCGACGGGTTTTTCTGTGCGCGCCATGATTATCTCCTCTCACCGGAGAGGCTGACCGGGCCGAGCGGATACGGCACGTTGTGCTGGTCGACCCACTCGGTGTAGGCCCCGCGCGCGCCGGGGAAGCCGATCAACGCCCAGCCGATCATGTGCTTGTTGCCGCCGTGCAGCGGGTCGGCGAAAAAGCCTTCCTTGGTGTTCTGCAAAAGAAACGAAAAAAACTGTTTGGCGGAGACGTCCTCGAAGGTGATTTCGCCCTTGTCGAGGCCGGTGAGGACCTCGTCCTTCTGCTCTGCCGAGAGATCGGCGAACGCCGCGTTGAACTTCTGGCGGCACCATGCGTCGGTGGCCTTGATGCCGAGGTGGTAGACCTCGGCGGGAGTGAGCGGCGATTGGTAGCCCATCAGCGGCGACGGGTCGTCGGCGAACGGGCCCTGCATGTACCAGTCCCGCGCATGGCCGAAATCGCCGTTCATCTGACGATCGATGAAGACCGGCACGTTGGCGGCAAGCGCGCCGGGGCCGGATGCGTCCTCGGGAATCAGACGGTCGCAGGCGGCGAGGAGAAAGCGCCATTCGTCGGCGTTGAACGCAACCGGCTTGTAGCTCGAAAGGTCGGGCGCGGGCGGCGCCGCGCCGAGCGCCGATCCGCCCCGCCCGGCGAAGCCAACGGCGACGGCGGTGGTGGCGGAGGCCTTGAGCAGGCTGCGGCGGGAGGTGAGATTGGGTTTCTTCATGGGCGTGTCCCCTTGGTTGAAATCGTAGGGACGGTGCCGGGCAGCATGGAAACGATGCCGTGCGGTCGACCGCGAAGATCTGTCCTGGGAGGTGTGCCCGCGAAGCGTACGCGGTTGGACGTCCGGCGCAAATCGAGCGTCGTGGCCAGGACAGGTCCTAGGCGGCAACGCACTCGGGGTTCGATGGTTCCGAAGAAATCCGTTTTATTTTCGAGACTCGGACGGCATTTTGCGCGAACGGCGAACTACGTGCGGGCGCCCACCGGCAGGTACGCGGGGGGCGCGGGGCGGTAGCGCACGCTGTGGCTGTCGTGAAAGCCTTTGACCAGCGCGCCGAGCTGGAGGTTGCGCCGGGTGAGCGCCTCAACCTGGTCGAGGGAAAACGGCAGCGCGCCGTCGCCGCCCGTGGCGGCGGTTTGGAGCGCGCGCTGCACCCGTTCGGCGAGGGCGTAGAGATTCTGGATCTCGAACAGGTCCGCAGCCATGAACAGCGCAGCAGACATGCGGATGCGCTTCTTCGGCGGGTTGACGACGTGGAACGAGAACGCCGCGTCCTTGCCGCGGCGGCGCTCGACCACGGCGCAGCGCACGCCGTCGGTGGTTTCGTTCATCACCACTGCGGCGCGGCTGTCGTGACGCAGGCGGGTCTGGCGGAGATCGACGAGACGCGGCGCGAGGCGCTTGAGCATGGCTTCGTCGGCCTCGCGTCCCTTGAGCTCGGCTTCGAGCACGTCGAGCGCGGGCGAAATCGTGGTGGAGGCGAACACGCGGTCGCCGTCGAGATAGGCGGCGAGCCAGGTCTCGGGCACGAACGCACGGTCGTAGTCGGAGAGAATCGAGTCCGCGAGCGCGGCCCAGTCGACCGCGGAGGGATCGTCGAGCGCGGCGGGCGCGGCCTTGAACGCATCGAGGATGCGCGCAGAGAGGCGCAGCGTGGTGGGGATGTTGTGGCCGCGCACGACGAGGCGGCGGACCTTGCCGTTCTGCGGCAGTGGGCAGACGACGCGGTTGGCGCGGATCGCCAGGCGGGCGAACGGTTCGAGATCGGGACCGGGATGCGCACCGTCGAAGAACAGCGACTTTTCGCGGTACAGCGTCAGCGTGCCGACTTCTTGTGGCATGGCGGCGTTCTACCCTGAGACCGGGGCGCGCGTTCGGCGATCCCGCTGTGACGTGGTTTCGGTGCCCGGAGTATACCGACGTCTCGGCAGTTGAAAACACCGAAACGTCGGCAATATGAGCGTCGCTTAAAGTTTGAACACCAGCGTCGAGCCGGGAGAGAGCTTGCGGCACTCGCCGCGCACGCAGATCGTCACCGCCTCCGACCACGCGGAATCGGCGTTGATGCTGATGCGGTCCTCCGAGAGGTCGATCTGCAGCCAGTTGCCGTGGAAGCGGAGCTTGCACTTCATCTGCTTGATCTTGTCCTGGAACACCGGGTCGAGATTGAGGATGCCGTCGGCGATGCGCGCGCCGGTGATGCCACGCTGGAACATATCGGCGGTGCCCGACATCATGCCGAGGTGCACGCCCTCCCTGGTGGTGCCGCCGATGATGTCGTCGAGGTCGGCGCGCAGCACCCGCTCCATCCATTCGAGGCCGCGCGGATCGGCGTTGCGCATCAGGATCCAGGCGTGGACGAGGTGGCTGAGCGTGGTGCCGTGGGTGGTCCGCTCCATGTAGTAGTCGAGGGTGCGGCGGTAGTGGTCCTCGGTGAAGTCGTAGCCGAGGCGGAACAGCAGCGCCGAGAGCTCGGACTCGGTGAAGAGGTAGTAGAGCATCAGCACGTCGGCCTGCTTGCAGACCTTGTAGTGGTTGGCGTCGTCGCCCTCGGCCTCGAGGATGCGGTCGAGCCGGGCGATGTCGCCGTGCTTCGCGCGGTAGGCGTCGAGGTCGAGGTCGTCGAGATGCTCGAAGCCTTCGAACTGGCTGATGATGCCGTTGCCGAAGAACGGCACCGCCATCTTCATGCTCATGTCGGCCCAGACGTCCATTTCCTCCTTCTGGATGTCGAGCTTGATCAGCAGTTCGCGGCGGTAGATGTCGTCGATCACATCGAGCACGGTCAGCACCGTGTCCATCAGCCACGCCACCATCACGTTGGTGAAGGCGTTGTTCTTCACCCCGGTGTGCGGCTCGGTGGCGGGGTAGCCGTGGTGGAACTGATCCGGCCCGAGCACGCCCTCGATGTCGTAGCGGTCCTCCGCCGGGTTGTAGGTCGCGAGCGAGGCGAAGAAGCGCGCGATCAGCACGATCAGCTCCGCGCCGCGCAGGCCCATCCAGCGGCGGTCGCCCGAGGCGAGGAAGTAGCTCCACACGTTCCAGGCGATCATCGTGTTGACGTGGCGCTGGCGGTGCGAATCGTCGGGCGACCAGGTTTCGGTGGCGCAGGAGAAGTGCTGTTCCTGGGATTCCTCGCGGCCGTCGGAACCGCTCTGCCACGGGAACATCGCGCCGCGGTAGCCTTCGAGCTGTGCGTTGAGGCGCGCGCGGCCGAGGCGCATGAAGCGGTATTCGAGCAGCGAGCGCGAGACGATCGGCAGCCGGTAGGTGAGGAACGGCAGCATGAACACTTCGTCCCAGAACACGTGGCCGCGGTAGCTCTCGCCGGTCCAGCCGCGCGAGGGCAGGCCGACGTCGAGGTCGAGGGTGTGGTTCGAGGCGGTCTGCAACAGGTGGTAGATGTGCAGCCGGAGGATCTTCTGTTCCTCGTGCATCGACGGATGCAGGGCGATGTCGCAGCGGTCCCAGTAGTTGCTCCACGCGCGGATGTGGGTCTGCTGGAGCTGGGCGATGTTGCGGCAGCGGTCGAGCGCTTCGCGCGCCGCGAGGCCGGCCTCGGAGATCGCCTTGTCGCGCGAGGTGTAGAGCGTGCAGACCTTCTCGACGCGGATCGGCTCGCCGCGCGCGATCTCGACCGGGATCAGCGCCTCGACGTAGCCGTCGATCGCGTTGACGGTGACCGGCGCGTCCTCCTGCCAGACGTTGCTGCGGAAGATCCGGGTGCGCGCCGCCATGCCGACGCGCATACGGCTCTGCGAGGAGCGGGTGATCAGGTAGATCATCGTGTCGGGGCTGAGCACCCCGGTGAACTCGCCGCTCTTGATGTAGTCGAGGTGGTGCGAGGCGAGGTGGGAGTAGCGCGCGACGCCGCGGTTGTCGACCTGGCCGTCGAGCGAGGAGCGGAACTCGATGGTGCCCGACCAGTTCTGCGCCACCACGATCATTTCCTGCGCGGCGTGATGCGGCCAGCCCATGTGGACGAAGCGGCGCATCGTCAGCGTGGTTTCGCGGGTCTTGTCGTGGCGGAAGCGGATGGCGTGCTTGAGCATCCCTTCCTGGAAGTCGAGCGACTGCTCGAACGACAGCACCTCGACCTTGTCGAGGTCGAACCATGCGCCGCCGTCGACGCGGAAGGTCAGCCCCAGCCAGTTGGGAAAGTTGACGAGGTCCTCGTGTTCGAGCTCATGCCCGCCGATCGTCGAAACCAGCCGGTTGTAGCCGCCCGCGACGTAGGTGCCGGGATAGTGGGTCTCGTCCGCCTTGACCCAGGGGAACGCGCCGCGCGTGCAGAAGTAACCGTTGCCGGTGGTGCAGAGCGCCTCGCGCAGGCCTTGCTCGGAGGGATCGTAACGATCGTAGACAAGGCTCCATTCGCTCATCATCTTCTCCCGTTCATGCTCTGGCGCGGGACAAGACTACAGCGGTTTCCCCTGGGAATTCCAGAGAATGCGGGGAAACTCCGAGAAAATTCGTGGGTCAGCCGCCGACGATTGCGGCGCGCCGCGCGAGGTAGGCTTCGAGCTGTTTGCGGCGCCATTCGGTGGCCTCGGCGCGCGCTTCGGCGCGCTTGCGCGCAAGCTCCTCGGCGTCGGCGACTCGCACCGGCGGCGGTGCGATCGCACCGTGCTTGGCGTTGGTGCGCTGGGCGGTCTGAACCGGCTGCGGCTTCGGCTTGGCGACCGGGTCGGCGGTGAGGGCGTAGTAGTTCTTCGCCACCCGCTTGGCGTAGCCGAGGCTGCGCTCGGGGTCCTTCGAGTGGTAGCGCCGCACCGCCTCGGCCCACGAATCGGTGTCCTCGCGCAGGTCCTTGAGGAAGTTCGCGGCGTAACGGACGTTGGTTTCGGGGTCGAACGCGGCTTCGAGGTTCGGGAACGCGTCGCGGTGGTATTTGAGGTTGATCTGCATACAGCCGACGTCGATGTTCTCGACCCCGGCGCGCTTCAGCCGCTTCACCTCGGCGATCGCGGCGGCCTTGGTGGGAAAATACTGCCCCTCGCCACCCGAGGTGACGGTCCATGGCCAGGCAACTTTTGCCTTGGTGTCGGGGTGGAGGCGGCCGCTTTCGGTGATCGCGATGCTGCCCAGCATGTGCGCCGGAAGGCCCTCCGCCGCGTTCACCCGCGCCGCCGTGTCGAGGCACACGCCTTCCCATGCAGCCGCATCCAACGCACTGGCGAACCACGCGAAAATCGCGGCGGCCAGGGCGGCGGCAAGGCGGGCGGGGCGGTGGGCGAAGGGTTCGGTCATGCGGCTTTCGTCATCGGGTTGCGGCGTCGGATGGAGGGGCGCGGTCGCGCCGCGTCCACCGTGTCCTACGCAAACCCGGTGCCAGTTTCGAAGGATGCGAATTTACTGGCGCAGCCGCCGGGGGCTTGATACATCGGCAGGTATATAAGGTCCGTCGCACGAGGGCCCCTTGGGGAAAGACACCGCCGAAGTCTTGGCCGCCCGGCCGGAAGCTCCGAAAGCCCCGTTCCTTCGCCGTTTCACCACGCTCGCGATGCCGTTCTGGTCGTCGGAGGATGGCTGGCGGATGAGCGGGCTCGGCTTCGCGCTGTTCGTGCTCACGGTGATGCAGGTTGGCATCCCGATCGCCCTCAACGTCTGGAACGAGAAGCTGTTCAACGCCCTCGAAGCGCGCCAGATGGGCAGTTTCCTCTACCTCATGGGCGTGCTCGGGCTGATCATCGCCGCCAACGTGCTGATCACTTCGACTCACCTGCGGGTCAAGCGCCGCCTTCAGGTCGCGTGGCGGCAATGGCTGACCTACCGGGTGTTCCGCGAGTGGATGTCGGGCGGGCGGCAATACCTCATCAACTTCGTTCCCGGCGATCACGACAACCCCGACGGCCGCATCGCCGAGGACATCCGCATCACCACCGAGTCCGCGATCGACCTCGCGCACTCGTTGATCTACTCGCTGCTGCTGCTGATCAGCTTCACCCAGATTCTCTGGTCGCTCTCCGGCCCGGCGCTGACCACCTTCGGCGGCGTCGAGATTCCGCTGCCCGGACATCTGGTGTGGATCGCGCTCGCCTATTCCGGCCTGGGCGCGGTGGTCGCCTGGGCCCTCGGCAAGCCGCTGGTGCGCGCCGTCGACCGCCGTCAGACCGACGAGGCGAACTTCCGCTTCGGCCTCGTGCACGCGCGCGAGAACGCCATGGCGATCGCACTGCTGCACGGCGAAACCGGCGAACGCCGCCACTTCCGCAGCCTGTTCCGGCGCGTCGTCCGCGCCTGGGACGTGCAGACCTGGGCGCTTACCAAGCTGATCCTCTTCAGTTCGTCGTGGTCGGTGCTGTCGATGGGCTTTCCCTTCCTCGTCGCCGCGCCGCGCTACATCGTCGGCACCATCACCCTCGGCGTGCTGATGCAGACCGCGCAGGCGTTCGGGCAGATGACCGCCGCGCTCTCCTGGCCGATCGACAACCTCGCGGGCGTCGCCGCGTGGCGCGCCTCGGTCGAGCGCGTCCTCGGCCTCGCCGACGGCGTCGATGTGGTGGCGCAGCGCATCGCCGCGGGTGGCCACGATGGCATCCGCGTCGAGAAGTCGGACACCGAGGAACTGAGCTTCCGCGAGGTCGAGATCGCCGATTCCACCGGCGCGACGCAGATCGCGCGGTTCTCCACCACCATCGCCGCGGGCGAGCGCGTGCTGATCACCGGCGATCCCGGCGCGGCGGTGAAGATGTTCAAGGTGGTGGCGCGGCTGTGGCCGTGGGGGCATGGCCGCGTCGGTCTGCCCGTGGGCGGCTCGATCTTCTTCATGCCGCACCATCCCTACCTGCCGATCGGGCCGCTGCGCTCGGCGGTGGTGTTCCCGCAGGTGCCCAACCCGCAGGAGGACGAGGCGCTCAAGGCGGCGCTCGTGCGCGTCGGGCTCGACGACTTCACCGCGCGTCTCGACGACGTCGAGGACTGGGAACAGACCCTTTCGGCGGGCGAGCAGCAGCGCCTCGGCTTCGCGCGCCTGCTGCTCCACAAGCCGGACTGGATCTTCATCCAGGAAGCCACCGACGGCCTCGACCGCGAGACCGAACGGCGGATGATGGAGATGGTGTTCGCGACCTATCCGCGCGCGGCGGTGATCACCATCAGCCACCGCACCAGCATGGAGCCGTTCCACGCCCGCCGGCTGACGCTGATGCGGGTCAACGGCTTCGCCGTGGTCGAGGACTGCCCGATTTAAACTGCGAGAATGCCGCGCGAGGCGAAGATCGCGCGCGCCGCGGCGAGCGCGTCGGCGCTCGGCGGCGGCGTGTTTTCGAACGCGTAGGACTTGCCGAGGTCGCGCCACTTGAACGCGCCGAGGTGATGCAGCGGCAGCACCTCCACCCGTTCGAGCCACGGCCCGAGTTCGGCGGCAAGAAAATCGGCGAGCCCGGCGACGTCGCGCGGGTCGTCGGTCCACCCCGGCGCGAGTACGTAGCGCACCCACATCGGCTTGCCGAGGCGGGCGAGGCGGCGGGCGCAGGCGAGGCTCGGGGAGACGTCGCGCCCGGTCAGCGCACGATGCCTCGCCGGGTTGATCTGCTTGATGTCGAGCATCACCAGGTCGACCGCGTCCCACCAGTCGTCGTCGACGTTGGCGTGGAGGAAGCCCTGGGTGTCGAGCGCGGTGTGCAGGCCGAAGCGCGCCTTGATCCGCCGCAGCAGCGCGCCGACGAACGGCGCCTGCATCAGAGGTTCGCCGCCCGAGACGGTGACGCCGCCGGCGCGCTTGAGAAAGCGGGCGTAGGGCGCGATCTCCGCCACCGCCTCGGCAAGCGTGACCTGCCGCCCCGCGTCGACCTTCCAGGTATCGGGATTGTGACAGTAGAGGCAGCGGAACATGCAGCCGGTGACGAAATAGACGAACCGCATCCCCGGGCCGTCGGCGGCGGCGCCGGTTTCCACCGAATGGAGGAAGCCGAGTTCGCCCTCCGCCCCGAAGGGGGCGGGGGCGCACGGGGAATGCGGGCAGAGGTGGTTCACGCGCTTACATCCGTCCGTGGAAGGTGCGGCTGATCACGTCGAGCTGCTGCTCGCGCGAAAGCTTGATGAAGTTCACCGCGTAACCCGACACGCGGATGGTGAGCTGCGGATATTTCTCCGGATGCTCCATCGCGTCGAGCAGGGTGTCGCGCGTCAGCACGTTGACGTTGACGTGGAAGCCGCCCGCCTCGGCGAAGGCGTCGAGGCAATTGGCGAGGTTGCGCTGGCGGTCGGCGACGGTGCGGCCGAGCGCGTCGGGGGTCGCCGTCGCGGTCCACGAAATGCCGTCGAGCGAGCTTTCGTAAGGGATCTTCGCCACCGACGCGCCGGCGGCGACGAAGCCCTTCACGTCGCGCCCGTTCATCGGGTTGGCGCCGGGAGCGAACGGCGTGCCGCCGCGGCGGCCGTCCGGAGTGTTGCCGGTCTTCTTGCCGTAGACCACGTTCGAGGTGATCGTCAGGATCGACTGGGTCGGCAGCGAGTCGCGGTAGAAGTGCGGCTGCGCCTTGATCTTGTCCATGAAGGTATCGGCGACCCAGATCGCGAGCGCGTCGGCGCGGTCGTCGTTGTTGCCGTAGGCCGGGTACTCGCCCTCGATGCGGAAGTCGACCGCGAGCCCCGCGTCGTTGCGGATCACCGAGACCTTGGCGTGCTTGATCGCCGAGAGCGAGTCCGCCGCCACCGAAAGCCCGGCGATGCCGCAGGCCATGGTGCGGAGGATGTCGCGGTCGTGCAGCGCCATTTCGATGCGCTCGTAGGCGTACTTGTCGTGCATGTAGTGGATCGCGTTGAGCGCCTTGATGTAGGTGGCGGCGAGCCAGCCCATCATCGCTTCGTACTTCTCCACCACCTCGGCGTAATCGAGCGCCTCGCCGCCGATCGGCGCGAAGCCGGGCGCGACGGTCTCGCCCGAAATCTCGTCGACGCCGCCGTTGATCGCGTAGAGCAGCGCCTTGGCGAGATTGGCGCGTGCGCCGAAGAACTGCATCTGCTTGCCGATGCGCATCGCCGAGACGCAGCAGGCGATGCCGTAGTCGTCGCCCCAATGCGGGCGCATCAGGTCGTCGTTCTCGTACTGCACCGCGCTCGACTCGATCGAGACCTTCGCCGCGTAGGCCTTGAACGCCTCGGGCAGGTGGACGCTCCACAGCACCGTGAGGTTCGGCTCGGGCGCGGAGCCGAGGTTCGAGAGGGTGTTGAGGAAGCGGAAGCTCGACCTGGTGACGAGCGGGCGGCCATCCTCGCCGACGCCGCCGATGCACTCGGTGACCCAGGTCGGGTCGCCGGAGAACAGCGCGTCGTATTCCGGGGTGCGGAGGAAGCGCACGAGGCGGAGCTTGATCACGAAGTCGTCGATCATCTCCTGCGCCTGGGCCTCGGTGATCCTGCCGGCGGCGAGATCGCGCGCGATGAACACGTCGAGGAAGGTCGAGACCCGCCCGA
>QKGW01000051.1 GCA_003250275.1 Alphaproteobacteria bacterium | reverse complement strand
TCGATCGAGATGATCAGCGGCCCGAAGGCTTTGACGCGGTTGACCCAGAGGGTTTCCGGCATCCCGAGGTCGCGCCATTCGGCGGCCTCGATCTCCTCGACCTGGGTGGCTGCGAGGACGGCGCAGCCGCCGGGAAAGACCGCGTGGACGGCGACGTTTTCCCGGCATCCGGCGACGGTTTCGGGGCCCATGCCGCCCTTGCCGATGATCATTTTGACGCCGGTGCGGCGGATGAACTCGCGCTCGAACTTTTCCATCCGCATCGAGGTGGTCGGGCCGATCGAGACCATTTCGAAGCGGTCGCCGGGCAGCGGGCGGACGATCGGCCCGGCGTGGAGGATGGCGAGGCGTTCGAGGTCGACCGGGAGTTCGCGCCCGTATTCGATCAGGCGGCGGTGGGCGACGTCGCGGCAGGTGACGAGGCGGCCGGTGAGGTAGACCACGTCGCCGATCTTGAGGCTCCGGATGGCGTCGTCGGAGAGCGGGGTTTCGAGAATGCGGATGCTCATAGCGCGGCGTCCTTGTGCGAGATCACCTCATGGGAGAGGTCGGCGTTGATGCGGATGCGGCCGCGCCGGTGCGCCCAGCAGCCGGTCGAGACGGCGACGCCGATGGTGGAGGGGTGGCGCGCCGAGTTCTCGATGTTGACGCCCATCACCGAGGCGTTGCCCGAGAGGCCCTGCGGCCCGATGCCGACCTCGTTGAGGCCGTCCTCCAGCAGGTCTTCCATCTTTGCCGCGTTGGCGTTGGGGTTCTTCGAGCCGACCGGGCGGAGGATCGCCTTTTTGGAGAGCCGCGCCGCCATCTCGACCGACGAGGACACGCCGACGCCGACGAGCAGCGGCGGGCAGGCGTTGACGCCGTAGGAGGTGATCACGTCGAACACGAACTTGGTGACGCCCTCGTAGCCCTCGCCCGGCATCAGCACCTTGGCCGAGCCCGGCAGGGTGCAGCCGCCGCCCGCCATGTAGACGTCGATGGTGATGCCGTCGTCGTCGGGCACGATCTCCCAATCGAGCCACGGCACCTTGTAGCCGGTGTTGGTGCCGGTGTTCTTTTCGTCGAAGGTTTCGACCGCGTTGTGGCGCAGCGGGCCGTTTTTCGTGGCGATCAGGGTGGCGTCGCGGAGGATGGTTTCGAGCTCGCCGAGCAGCGGGAACTTCGCGCCGGCCTGGATGAAGTACTGGATCACGCCGGTATCCTGGCAGCTCGGGCGGTTGAGGCGCTTGGCGGCCTCCTGGTTGCTGTCCATCGCCTCGTAGACCGCCATCGCGAGCGGCTGGGTTTCCGCCTTGCGCAGCTTGTGCAGCTTGGCGCAGACGTCGTCGGGCAGGCGCTTGCCGATGTAGGCGGTGAAGCGCGCCATCAGATCGGTGAGTTGCTCGGCGGGGGTGACTTCGGTGCGGGCGACCGTATCCACGGGAGCCTCCTTGGCTGGGTCCTGAGAGGAATCCAGCTTACGGCATGACGTGGAATCGCTTAATATCACGCAGGATAACTTCATTCGGTCGTGAAAGTTACGAATGCAGCCCGAATCCGACCTCGCGTTTTTCGTCCTGCTGATGCGCCAGGGCAGTCTCGCCGCCGCCGCGCGCGAGATGGACCTGACCCCGCCCGCGGTCTCCAAGCGCCTGGCGAAGATTGAGGAACGCCTCGGCGTGCGGCTGCTCAACCGCACCACCCGCCGTCTCGCGCTCACCGGCGAGGGCGAGGTCTACCTCGACCACGCGCGCCGCATCCTCGCCGACATCGCCGAGATGGAGCGGCTCGTCGCCTCGGGGCGCGACGAACCGCGCGGCCTTTTGCGCGTCAACGCGCCGCTCGGGTTCGGGCGCGCCTTCGTCGGCCCGGCGGTTTCGGCGTTCGTCGCGCGGTTTCCCGAGGTCGAGGTGCGCCTCCACCTCACCGACCGCCCGGTGCCGCTGCCCAATGAGGCCATTGACGTCGGCATTCGCTTCGGCGACCTCCCAGACAGCCGCCTGATCGCGCGCCGCGTCGCCGCCAACCGCCGCGTTCTCTGCGCCGCGCCCGCCTACCTCGACCGCGCCGGACGCCCGCGCGCCCCTGCCGATCTCGCGCGCCACGCCTGCATCGTGCTGCGCCAGAACGACGATCCCTACGGCGTCTGGCGTCTCGCGCGCGGCAAGGAGAGCGAGACGGTGAAGGTCCACGGCCCGCTCTCCACCAACGACGGCGAGGTCGCGCTCGGCTGGGCGCGCGACGGCCACGGCATCCTGATGCGCGCCGAATGGAACGTCGCCGCCGACCTCGCCGGCGGCGCGCTCGAAGAGGTCCTTCCCGGCTGGTCCCTGCCGCCCGCCGATATCCATGCGGTCTACGCGGAACGCCTCAACCTCTCCGCCAAGGTCTCGGCGTTCGTCGGCTTTCTGGCGGAGTATTTGAGGGACACGACAAGGCCGGGCGCTGCCCGGACCCGCTAGGGGCCTCGGGCTCCTAGGACCCCGGTCCCTGGGTTTTCCGCGGAGCGGGATAAGCCCGTCACGCCGTGTGAAGGTTCAATAGCGCTTCGCGCAAAAACCCAAAACGTCTGGGAGGTGCGGAGGGACGAGTCCCTCCGCGATCTTGTTGTCCCGTCTACCGGTACTTCGCGCCGGTTTTTTCCCGCATCGCCGCGCGCACCATCTTGCCGAAGGCGCGGTCGCGGTCGCGGCGTTCGGCGAGGCTCGGCGGAGTTGAACGCGTCCTCGGCGACGAGCTTGCGCCAGCGGGTCAGGCGTTGCGGGTCGAGGGTTCCCACCGCGATCGCCGCGCGGACCGCGCATCCCGGTTCGGCGTCGTGGGTGCAATCGGAGAACCGGCAGCCCCGCGCCAGGGCGGCGATGTCGTCGAAGACCTCGTCGAGGCCGTCGCGCGCGTCGGTAAGTTGCAGCTCGCGCATTCCGGGGGTGTCGAGCAGCCAGCCGCCGCGTTCGAGGCGATGCAGCGCGCGGGCGGTGGTGGTGTGCCGTCCGCGGTCGTCGTCGTCGCGGATCGCGCCGGTGGCGGCGGCGGTTCCCGCGAGGGTGTTGACGAGGGTCGACTTGCCGACGCCGGAGGAGCCGAGCAGCGCCACGGTCTGCCCCGGTCCGCACCAGGAGCCGAGTCCGGCGGCGGCGTCCGCGTCGCGCGCGTCGAGGCTTTCGACGATCAGGCCGGGGAGGAGGCGGCGCGCCGCGCGCGCGTAGTCGCCCGCGTCGTCGGC
>QKGW01000565.1 GCA_003250275.1 Alphaproteobacteria bacterium | reverse complement strand
GACAAGGCCGAGGACATCTCGGTCATAGACCTTTCGGGCAAGACCAGCATTGCCGACAGCATGATCATCGCCACCGGGCGCTCGTCGCGTCAGGTCGGCGCGCTTGCCGATCACCTGATCCGCCGCCTCAAGGAAGAGGGCATCCGCCCGACCGTCGAGGGCAAGGCGAATTCCGACTGGGTGATCGTCGACGCCGGCTCGGTGATCGTGCACATCTTCCGCCCCGAGGTCCGTGCGTTCTACAACCTCGAGAAGATGTGGGGCCACGGTCCCGCCGCCGAGGGCGCGGCGCCCCCTTTCGCGACGGTGGGCTTTCCGCCGCCCCGGGCTGATCTCGGCGGGTTCGCGCTGAACGCCTGACGCCGAAAGGTCGGACCATGCGTTTTCTGATCGTCGCGGTCGGACGCGGCGGCAAGGGACCGGAGCAGACCCTGCTCGCGGACTATGCCGCACGCCTCCGGCCGCCGATCGACCTCAAGGAAGTAGAGGAACGGCGCCCGCTCGGCGTCGACGAACGCAAGGCGCGCGAGGCGGAAAAGCTCCTCGCCGCGGTGCCTGCGGGCGCGCGCATCGTCGCGCTCGACGAACGCGGCAAGGCGCTGTCGAGCGTCGACCTCGCCAAGACCCTCGGCGCGTGGGAGGACGACGGCGTGCCCGCCTGCGCCTTCCTCATCGGCGGCGCCGACGGCCACGACGAAAGCATCCGCGCAAAGGCCGACCTCGTCCTTGCGCTCGGCAGCCTCACCTGGCCGCACATGCTGGTGCGCGCGATGATCGCCGAACAGATCTACCGCGCGCGCACCATCCTCGACGGCCACCCTTACCATCGCGCCTGAATTTCCGCGGGACCGGGAACCCATCGGCGTAGCATCGCCTTGGGGTTATGCCTATATTGAGGCCCTACCCATCGCCCCCAGACCCCGGAAGACGCAATGCCTAACGCCATTCAGCCCCCGAAGCCCGTTGTCCTGTGCGTTCTCGATGGTTGGGGGGAGCGTCCGCCCGCGCCCGACAACGCGATCTCGCTCGCGAACACCCCGAACTGGGACCGTTTCGTCGCCGAGAGCCCGAACGCGCTGCTCGAAACCTCGGGCCGCGCCGTCGGCCTGCCGGACGGCCAGATGGGCAACTCCGAGGTCGGCCACATGAACCTCGGCGCCGGGCGCGTGGTGATGCAGGACCTGCCGCGCATCGACGCCGCGATCGAAACCCACGAACTCGACACCCTCCCCGCGCTCACCGACCTGATCGCCAAGGTCAAGGCGGCGGGCGGCGTCTGCCACCTGATGGGCCTGATGTCGCCGGGCGGCGTGCACTCGCACCAGGGCCACGCCACCGCGCTCGCCCACCTGCTCGACGCGGCGGGCGTGCCGGTGCGCGTCCACGCCTTCCTCGACGGCCGCGACACCCCGCCGCAGTCCGCGCGCGAGTTCGTCGAAGTGTTCGAAAAGTCGGTGAGCGGCTGCCGCGACGTGCGCGTCGCCACGGTCTCCGGGCGCTACTTCGCGATGGACCGCGACAAGCGCTGGGACCGCGTCAAGCTCGCCTACGACGCGGTCGCTCAGGGCGACGGCATCGCCGCCGCCTCCGCCGCACAGGCGGTCGCCGACGCCTACGAGGCGGGCGAGACCGACGAGTTCGTCAAGCCGCGCGTCGTCGCCGCGTATGCCGGAATGAAGTCCGGCGACGCGTTGGTGATGTTCAACTTCCGCGCCGACCGCGCCCGCGAGATCCTCACCGCGCTGGTCGACCCGAGCTTCGCCGAGTTCCCCACCAAGCCGCTGACCTACTCCGCGGCGATCGGCATGGTGAAGTATTCCGACCCGCTCGCGCCGTTCCTCGGCGTGCTGTTCCCGCAGGAATCGCGCGACAACGTGCTCGGCGAGGTGGTCGCGAACGCCGGCCTCAAGCAACTCCGCATCGCCGAGACCGAGAAGTACGCGCACGTCACCTTCTTCCTCAACGGCGGCGAGGAAAAGGTCTTCCCCGGCGAGGAGCGCATTCTGGTGCCGAGCCCGAAGGTCGCGACCTACGACCTCCAGCCCGAGATGTCCGCCTACGAGGTCACCGACAAGCTCGTCGCCGCAGTCGAGAGCGGCGTCTTCGACCTCGTCGTCGTCAACTTCGCCAACGGCGACATGGTCGGCCACACCGGCATTATCGCGGCGGCGATCAAGGCCGCCGAGGCGGTGGACGCGTGCATCGGCCGCCTCGACGCGGCGGTGGCGAAGATGGGCGGTGCGATCATCTACACCGCCGACCACGGCAACGCCGAGCAGATGCTCGACCCCACCACCGGCGGCCCCTACACCGCCCACACCGTCGGCCCGGTGCGCGCGGTGCTGCGCCACGCTCCGGCGTGGGTCAAAGGCTTCCACGGCGGCAAGCTCTCCGACGTCGCGCCGACGCTGCTCGCGCTGATGAACCTGCCGCAGCCCGCGGAAATGACCGGGCAGTGCCTGGTCGACCGCGAATGATCACCCGCGTTCTCGGTCTCGCGCTGGGTTTGGGGATCGGCGCGGCAAGCATCGCCGCCGCCGCCGAACCCGCCGCGTCGCCGAAGGACGACCTCTCCCGCATCGAAAAGTCGCTCAAGGAAGAGCAGCGGCGCCACGACGCGCTGAAGAAGAAGTCGGAAGCGATCTCCCGCGACGTCGACTTCGTGAAGAAGAAGATGGTCCGCGCCGCCTCGCAGGTGCAGCGCTACGAACAGGACCTCACCCGTCTGGAGCAGCAGATGCGCACCCTGCAACAGCAGCAGAGCGTGTTGCAACGCGCCATCGACCGCCGCGGCGATCAGATGGTGACGGTGATCGCGGCGTTGCAGCGCCTCGCCTGGCG
>QKGW01000097.1 GCA_003250275.1 Alphaproteobacteria bacterium | reverse complement strand
GGCATCTGGCCGTTCCTCGTCTGCAACGGCATCGTGCTGCTGCTGGTCTCCTACGTCCCGGCGATTTCGCTGTGGCTGCCCGGAGTGTTCTACAAATGAGCGCGCCGCCGGTGGACGTGGCCGGAATCCACGCCGCGATCCGCGAGGACATCGTCTTTCTCCGCCTGCAGCCGGGCCAGCGGCTCTCCGAGAACCAGCTCGCCGAGCGCTTCGGCACCAGCCGCACGCCGGTGCGCGCGGCGCTGGTAAGGCTGATCGAGGAAGGGCTGATCGACGTGCAGCCGCAGCGCGGCACCTTCGTCTCGCGGATTTCGCTCGCGGCGGTGCGGCGCGCCCGCTTCGTCCGCCGCGCGCTCGAAATCGCGATCGTCCGCCGCGCCGCCGAGGCGGGACTGCCCGACGCCGCGCGCGCCGACCTCGCCGGGGCGATCCGCGCGCAGGAAGAGGCCGCGGCGGCCCCGCCCTCGCAGGCCTCGGCGGAGGCGTTCACCGAGGCCGACGACGCCTTCCACCGCACCTTCGCCGAGGGAATCGGCCTCGCCGACGTGTGGGAGGTGGTGGAGCGGGAGAAATCGCAGTTCGACCGCATCCGCTTCCTCAGCCTGCCGCAGGCGACGCCGATGGCGGTGCTGATCGCCCAGCACCGCGCGATCCTCACGGGCGTCACCGACGGCGACCCGGCGGCGGCGGAAGCGGCGATGCGTCAGCACATGGACGAGGTGCTCAAGGTCGCGAGCGGGATCAAGGCCGCGCATCCCGACCTCTTCGCACCGGACAACAAGGGAGAATGAAATGGAGCAAACCTGGCGCTGGTTCGGCCCGGACGACTACGTGAAGCTCGCGCACATCCGCCAGGCGGGCGCGAGCGGCGTGGTCACCGCGCTGCACCACATCCCCTACGGGGTGGTGTGGTCGGTGGAGGAAATCGAGAAGCGCAAGGCGGAGATCGCCGCCGATCCGTCGCTCGGCCTCCACTGGAGCGTGGTCGAGAGCCTGCCGGTGGCCGAGGCGATCAAGCTCGGCGAGGGCGATCTCGAACCCCTGTACGAGAACTACCGCCAGTCGATCCGCAACCTCGCGGCCTGCGGCATCAAGACGATCTGCTACAACTTCATGCCGGTGCTCGACTGGACCCGCACCGACCTCACCGCCGAGATGCCCGGCGGCGGGCGGACGCTGCGCTTCAACGCCGACCAGTACGCCGCCTTCGACGTCTACATGCTCGAACGCGAGGGCGCGGAGGCGGAGCACGACCCCGAGGTGCTCGCGCGCGCCAAGGCGTGGTTCGACAAGGCCTCCGAGGACGACAAGGCGCACCTTCTCGCCAACATCATGTCGGGCCTGCCGGGGGCGTTCGACCGCTACGACGTGCCCGGCCTGCGCGCCATTCTCGCGCGCTTCAAGGGCATCGACCGCGACCGCCTGCGCGAGAACTACGTGAAGTTCCTCAAGGCCGTGGTTCCCACCGCCGAGGACTGCGGCGTGCGCCTCGCGGTGCATCCGGACGACCCGCCGCGGCCGCTGTTCGGGCTCGCGCGCATCGTCTCCTCCGCCGAGGACCTCGCCTTCATCCTCGACGCGGTGCCCTCGCCCGCCAACGGCGTGACCCTGTGCGCCGGATCGCTCGGCGCGGGGAAGAACGACGTGGTGGCGATCGCCGACCGCTTCTCCGACCGCATCCACTTCGTCCACCTGCGCAACGTCAAGAAGGAGCCGGACGGCTCGTTCGGCGAGGCCGAGCACCTCGAGGGCGACACCGACATGGTCAAGCTCGTCACCGTGCTGCTCAAGGAGCAGAAACGCCGCCGCGACGCGGGCGAGGCGGAGTGGCGCATTCCCTTCCGCCCCGATCACGGCTTCGAACTCTTGGGCGACATCGGCGCGCCCGCGCACCCCGGCTATTCGATCGTCGGGCGGCTCAAGGGGCTCGCGGAAATCCGCGGCGTGATGACCGCGGTTTCGGAGATTTCCGGCCTGCCGGTGTGAGGCGGCGGACACAATCGCCTGGGCGGGCCGGTTGACCACCGGCCCGTTTGCTTTCTAGTCTGAACCTCTTTCGAACGTCCGGAGCCTCCCGATGCGCATTGCAATCATCGGCGGCGGCGCGATCGGCTCGCTGATCGCCGCGCGCCTCGCCGCCACCGATGCCGAGGTCACCCTGGTGGTGCGCCGCCCCGAGGCCGCCGCCGCGATCTCCGCGCACGGCATCCGCCGGATCACTCCCGCCGGAGACGCGGTGACCACGCCGGTGCGCGCCACCGCCGACGCGGCGAGCGCGGGACCGCAGGACGTCGTCGCGCTCTGCACCAAGGCCTACGCGCTCGAAGGCACCCTGCCCGCGCTCGCCGCGCTCTCGGGACCGGAGACCACGGTGTTGCCGGTGATCAACGGCATTCCCTGGTGGTATCCGGCGTTTCAGCCCGCGCCGCTCGCCGGGCGCGGGCTCGCCGCGGTCGACCCCACCGGCGCGCTCGCCAGGGCGATCGACCCCGAGCGCATCGTCGGCGCGCTCACCTACGTCGCGGTGCTCAACCAGGGCGACGGGCAGATCCACCACGTCGCCGACGAGCGTTTCGACTTCGGCGATCCGGCGGGGCGCGATACCCCGGCGCTCGCGCGCGTGGCCGGGGCGTTCGCTGCGGCGGGTTTCGCCGTCGAGACCACCGCCGACATCCGCAGCCACATCTGGACCAAGCTCTGGGGCAACCTCGCGTTCAACCCGCTCTCGGTGATCACCGAGGCGCGCCTCACCACGCTCTGCACCGATGCCGACGCGCGCCGCCTCGTCGCCACGGTGATGGCCGAGGCCGAGGCGGTCGCGGCCAGGTTCGGCGTCGGCTTCGGCATGAGC
>QKGW01000203.1 GCA_003250275.1 Alphaproteobacteria bacterium | reverse complement strand
ACGAAGTGGCGCAGGCGTTCGACCGCTTGCGCCGGGCAGGTGAGGCCGCCGGTGCAGCGCCGCACCACCTCGCCCTCGGGGCGTTCGGCGTGGCTGTGGCAGACCGGACATTCGGTGGGGAAGACGAACGGCTCCGCGTCCGCGGGGCGCAACTCCGGCACCACCGCGACCACCTGCGGGATCACGTCGCCGGCGCGCTGCACGATCACGGTGTCGCCGACGCGCACGTCCTTGCGGAGGATTTCGTCCTCGTTGTGGAGCGTCGCGTTCTCCACCACCACGCCGCCGACGGTGACCGGCTGGAGCCGCGCCACTGGGGTGAGCGCGCCGGTGCGCCCGACCTGAATGTCGATGCCGAGCACCGTGGTGCGCGCCTGTTCGGCGGCGAACTTGCGTGCGATCGCCCAGCGCGGCGCACGCGAGACGAAGCCGAGGCGTTGCTGCCAGTCGAGGCGGTCGACCTTGTAGACCACGCCGTCGATGTCGTAGGGCAGGGCGGCGCGTTCGGCGTCGAGCGCGGCGAATGCGGCGAGCGCCTCGTCGGTGGTGCGGCAGAGGCGGTTGCGCGGGTTGGTGGGGAAGCCCCAGGCCTTGAGGGTGTCGAGGAATTCGAAGTGCGAGCCCCAGGTTTCCGCGCTCACCTCGCCCCAGGCGTAGCAGAACAGCTTGAGCGGGCGGCGCGCGGTGACCGCCGGGTCCTTCTGCCGGAGCGATCCGGCGGCGGCGTTGCGCGGGTTGGCGAAGATCTTGTCGCCGTTCTCGGCGTGGCGGCGGTTGAGGTCGGCGAACCCGGCCTTCTCCATGAACACCTCGCCGCGCACCTCGAACACCGGCGGCGCACCCGCGGGCAGCGCGTCGGGGAGGTCGGCGATGGTGCGCAGGTTGGCGGTGACGTCCTCGCCCTCGGTGCCGTCGCCGCGGGTCACGCCGCGCACGAACTTGCCGTTCTCGTAGCGCGCGGAGAACGACAGGCCGTCGATCTTCGGTTCGGCGACGAGCGCGAGCGGCTCCTCGGGCGCGAGGCGGAGAAAGCGGCGGATGCCGTCGAGGAATTCCGTAACGTCGTCGTCGGAGAAGGCGTTGTCGAGCGAGAGCATCGGCACCGCGTGGCGGACCTTGCGGAACCCTTCCGCCGGGGCCGCGCCGACCGTCTGGGTCGGGCTGTCGGGGCGGATCAGCTCGGGGAAGCGCGCCTCGATCCGGCCGAGGCGGCGGCGCAGCGCGTCGTAGTCGGCGTCGCTGAGTTCGGGCGCGTCGTTCTGATAGTAGGCGGCGTCCGCCGACGCGATCGCGGCGGCAAGGCGGTCGTGTTCGGCACGGGCTTCCTCGAGGGAGAGCCCGTCCACCGGTCGGGAATCGGTCATCGGCGTCCTTCCAGCAACGCGTCGGCGGCCTGGCGCGCCTCGTCGGTGAGCGTCGCGCCCGCGAGCATCCGGGCGATCTCCTCGCGCCGCGCGGTGCCGCCGAGAACCTCGACGGTGGTGGCGACGCTGTCGGTGCCGTCCTTCAGCACCCGCAGGTGATGATGCCCCATCGCCGCGACCTGCGGCGAGTGCGTCACCACCAGAACCTGGGCCTCGCCCGAGAGCCGCGCCAGTCGGTCGCCGACCGCGGCGGCGGTGGCCCCGCCGATGCCCGCGTCGACCTCGTCGAACACCAGGGTCGGCACCGGGTCGGCGTGCGAGAGCGCAACCTTGAGCGCGAGCATGAAGCGCGCGAGTTCGCCGCCCGAGGCGATCTTGGCGAGCGGGCCGGGCGCCGCGCCGGGATTGGTGGCGACGACGAAGCGCACCGCGTCGATGCCGCCGGGGCCGGGCTGCGCCGGGTCGGTTTCGATCTCGGTGACGAAGCGCGCCTTGTCGAGCTTGAGCGGCGGCAGTTCGACCGCGACCGCGGCGTCGAGCCGTTGGGCGGCGGCGGTGCGGGCGCGCGAGAGGGTCTGCGCGGCTTCCATGTAGGTCTGGCGCGCCTGGGCCTCGGCGCGGGCGAGGCGGGCGAGGCCGTCGGCGCCGTCGTCGAGCGCCTGGATGCGCTCGCGGAAGTCGGCGGCGAGCGCGGCGAGGTCGTCGACCGCGACGCCGTGCTTGCGCGCCGCGGCGCGCAGCGCGAACAGGCGCTCCTCGATCACGTCGGCCTGCGCCGGGTCGAGGTCGATGTCGGCGAGGATCGGCGCGAGCTGGCCGAGCGCCTCGTCGATCTCGATGCGGGCGCGCTCGATGCCGTCGAGCACCGCGTCGAAGATGTCGCCTGCCTGGGCGCGTTCGAGCGCGCGCGCGGCGGCGGAGAGCGGATGCGCGGTCGCGCCGAGTTCCTTCTGCGCGGTTTCCACCGCCTCGATCAGCTTGCCGCCCTGCTGAAGCAGGCGGCGGCGGTCGGCGAGGCTTTCCTCCTCGCCCGGCTGCGGCGCGAGGGTTTCGAGTTCGCCCGCGGCGTGGCGGAGGAAGTCCTCCTCGGCGCGGGCGCGGGCGAGGCGCGTCTCGGCTGCGCTCACTGCTTCGCGCGCGGCGGCCCAGGCGGCGTAGGCGCGCGCCGTCGCGTCGAGTTCCGCGGTGAGGCCGCCGAAGCGGTCGAGCAGGTCGCGGTGGGTGGCGGGGTTCAGGAGGCCGACGGTATCGAACTGGCCGTGCACCTCGACCAGCGCGTCGCCGATGCGGCGCAGCAGCGCTGCCGCGACCGGCTGGTCGTTGACGAAGGCGCGGCCGCGCCCGTCCTTGGCGATCACCCGGCGCAGCACCCAGGGATCGGTCATCGGCGCGTCGATCCCGGCTTCTGCGAGGAGGCTCCACGCCGGGTTGCCGGGGCGCGGCGGCAGGAACTCGGCGGCGACCGAGAGGCGCTCCGCGCCGCGCCGCACCAGCGCCGCGTCACCGCGCGCGCCGAGCGCGAGGCCGAGAGAGTCGAGGAGGATCGATTTGCCCGCGCCGGTCTCGCCGGTGAGCACGGAAAGCCCCGCCTCGAACGGAACGTCGAGACGTTCGATCAGAACCACGTCGCGGATCGACAGGGAAACCAGCATCGGTGCCCCTTCGCAGGCTTACCAGGGCCAGAGCTTGTTATACCAGCGGGCCGGCTCGGGCGCGGCCTCGGGGAGGTTGTCGTCCTCGACGAGGATGCGGTAGGCCATCAGGTACCAGTCCGAGCCCGGATAGTTGTAGCCGAGCACCGCGCCCGACTTCTTCGCCTCGGTCTTGAGGCCGAGCTTGGTGTAGACCTCGACGAGACGGTAGAGCGCCTCGGGGGCGTGGCTGGTGGTCTGGTAGTTGGTCGCCACCGCCTGGAAGCGGTTGATCGCCGAGAGCAGGTTGCCGGTCTTCTCGTAGTAGCGGCCGATCTCCATCTCCTTGCCGGCGAGGTGATCGGTGGTGAGGTCGAGCTTGAGCCGGGCGTCGCGCGCGTATTCGCTGTCGGGGAAGCGCTTGATCACCTCGTTGAGCGCGGCGCGCGCGTCGAGGGTCATCTTCTGGTCGCGGCCGACGTCGCTGATCTGTTCGTAGTAGCACAGCGCCTTGAGATAGTAGGCGTAGGAGACGTCGGCGTTCGCCGGATAGAGCTCGATGAAGCGGTCGGCGGCGAGGATCGCGTCGTCGAACTTGCCCGCTTCGTAATAGGCGTAGGCGGCCATCAGCTGCGCCTTCACCGCCCACACCGAGTAGGGATGCTGGCGCTCGACTTCCTCGAACGCCTGGCCGGCCTCCTTGTATTCCTGGGCGGAGAGCCTCGCCATCGCGTCGTCGTAGAGCGTCGAAACCGGCTTCTCGACGTACTCGTCGGGTTTCTTTTCCGCCGCGCAGCCCGAAACCAGGAGGGCGGCGGCGAGGGCGACGGGGGCGAGCCGCACGATCGGGGCAAGCTGCGGAAACGGAAGTCGGAACACGGCGGGGACACCCTCTGGGGACGCGGCGAACACGTTAGGTCACGGAATATAAAGAAAGCGGGAGGCTTTGTCAGCCTCCCGCTTCAAGCTCGAAAAGTCCGCGGCGGATCAAGCGGTGTGACGCCAGTCCGCGGCCTCGCGCAGGGCGGCGTGGTCGTCGATCTCGACGAGCGCCCAGGCGTCGGCGTCGGCGAACAGCGCGCGCAGCAGCAGGTTGGAGTGGGCGTGGCCCGACTTCAGGCCCGAGAAGCGGCCGATCAGCGGCGCACCCGCGAGGTAGAGGTCGCCGAGCGCGTCGAGCGCCTTGTGGCGGACGCACTCGTCGTCGAAGCGCAGGCCCTCTTCGTTGAGCACCTTGTTGCCCGAGATCACCACCGCGTTGTCGAGCGAGCCGCCGAGGGCGAGGCCCATCTTGTTGAGGCGCTCGACGTCTTCGAGGAAGCCGAAGGTGCGCGCCGAGGAGACCTCGGAGCGGTACGGGCCCTCCGCCGACGGCGCGTCGGTCGGGAAGGTCATCTCGAAGGTCTGGCGGCCGATCAGCGGGTTGGCGAAGTCGATTTCGAAGTCGATGGTGAAGCCGTCTTCCGCCGGGTCGAGGCGGGCGTTGATGCCGCCGTCGGTCACGGTGACGGACTTCAGAACCTTGACGGCGCGGCGCGGCGCGTCCTGCTCGATCACCCCGGCGCACTCGACGAGGAACACGAACGGAGCGGCGGAGCCGTCCATCACCGGAACCTCGGGGCCGTCGATGTCGATGATCAGGTTGTCGATGCCCATGCCGGCGAGGGCGGACATCAGGTGTTCGATGGTGCCGACGGTGAAGCCGTCCGCGTTGCCGACGCAGGTGCACAAGCGGGTGTCGACGACCATGTCGTAGCGCGCCGGGATGCGGCCGTCCTTCTCGCCCGCGTCGGTGCGGTTGAAGACGATGCCGGTGCCGATCGGCGCGGGCTTGAGGGTCATCGAGATTTTCTTGCCGGAGTGCAGGCCGACGCCCGAGCATCCGATCGCGGATTTCAGGGTCTTCTGCTTGAATCCGACGGTCCGGCCCGCCGAACGGTCGGCGGCAAGAGCCTCGGGAGTGTGCGTGACGTCGAACATGGTGCGCGGACTTTCCAGATCATCAAGACAACCGGCCCTTTCGGGCGGTCACGGGCGCTTGGTAAACAGTGCGCCTTCGATGTGGCCGCGAGAGTTCCCGTTTCTCGGCATGGGGCCGTTCACACCGCCTTCTGGGAACCATGGTCTATGTAACAGCGGGGCGTCACGGCCTCAAATCAATGATTGTTACCGATTGTTACATTGACGACTCCGGAAAAGTCCTGAGGAATCATCGGGATAAAAGTCCGCTGAAACGCGTTCGCGCGCGGCCTGGGCCGCGCGCGCGTGCTGCTGCTGGGGGTTGTGGCGGCGCGCCGCCACAACATCTGGGGTAGCTTAGTTGGCCTGGCGCCGCAGGAACGCCGGGATGTTGTCGATCTCGGGATCGAGCGAGGCGGAGAGCTTCACCCGGTCCTCGGGCTCGACCGCGAGGTGCTGCTGGTCGTGCGCGCCCGGAGCGGCCACCGGCTTGGCGGCCGCGGCGTTGTTCCAGAACGACCAGCGGCGCGGCGCGTGGACGACGTTGGCGTCGGCCTGCGGCTCGGCCGCGTGGGTTTCGGCAACCGGCTCGGGCGCGGCCATCGGCTCGGGCTCGGACGGGATCGCCATCTCCTCCGGCATGATCGGCGCGGCGGGGATGAAGGCGTCGAGCTGGGCCTGGGCCGGAGCGGCCTGAACCGGCGCGGGGCGGTCGAACAGCGACAGGCCGAGCGGGTCGGCCGGGCTGGCGGCGGCGGGCTTCTCCGGCAGCGGAGCCTTCTGGCCGCCCGACGGCGGGGTCGGCGGCTGCGGCGCGGGCTGCTGGACGACCGGCGCGGTGGTGACGGCGGCGACGCGCTCTTCCGGGCGCGGCTGCGCGGCGACCGCGCCGCCGATGCCGGTGGCGACCACCGAGACGCGGATCTTGCCGGCGAGGCGCTCGTCGAAGCACGAGCCGAAGATGATGTTGGCTTCCTCGTCGACCTCGGAGCGGATCCGGTTGGCCGCCTCGTCCGCCTCGTAGAGGCCGAGGTCGGGGCCGCCGGTGATGTTGATGAGGACGCCCTTGGCGCCGGCCATCGAGGTGTCGTCGAGGAGCGGGTTGGCGATCGCCATTTCGGCGGCGCGCACGCCGCGATCCTCGCCTTCGGCCTCGCCGGTGCCCATCATCGCCTTGCCCATGCCCTGCATCACGGTGCGGACGTCGGCGAAGTCGAGGTTGATCAGGCCGGGCATGATCATCAGGTCGGTGACGCTGCGCACGCCGGAGTGGAGCACGTCGTCGGCCATCTTGAACGCGTCGGCGAAGGTGGTCTTTTCGGTCGCGACGCGGAAGAGGTTCTGGTTCGGGATCACGATCAGGGTGTCGACGTACTGCTGCAGCTCCTCGATGCCCTTTTCGGCGAGGCGGCGGCGGTGCAGGCCTTCGAAGTCGAACGGCTTGGTGACCACGCCGACGGTGAGGATGCCGAGTTCACGCGCGGCGGAGGCGATCACCGGAGCGGCGCCGGTGCCGGTGCCGCCGCCCATGCCCGCGGTGATGAACGCCATGTTGGCGCCCTGCATTTCCTTGACGATTTCTTCGAGGCTTTCCTCGGCGGCGCGGCGGCCGACTTCGGGGCGGGCGCCCGCGCCCAGGCCCTGCGTCACCGCGGTGCCGATCTGGATGCAGCGGCTCGCGCGCGAGGTCGAGAGCGCCTGCGCGTCGGTGTTGGTGACAAGGAACTCGACCCCTTCGAGTTCGGACTGGATCATGTTGTTGACCGCGTTGCCGCCGGCTCCGCCGACGCCGACCACGAGAATGCGGGGCTTCAGCAAGGTGTTTTCTGCCTGGGGCAGTCCGAGATTGATGGGCATTTCGATCTCCGCGTGCGTGAATGAAAGCATTGAATCAGAACTTGGCGAATCGGGCAATGCCCTCTCTTTGACTTTTTGCTCAAAGTCCTGCTCCGAGTCGCCTTCGGGCGTCTTCAGAAATTCTGTTTGAACCATTGTCCCAATCTCCCCAGTCGGCTGGTGGCGCGCGGGGCACGCGAGGCCCCGGGCTCGGGATGGGCGAAGGGCTTGCGGAAACGGTCGAGGCCGCGATCGAACGGGACCCCCATCATGCCGTAACGCAACAACCCGGCGCAGGCCGCGAAACCGGGGCCTGCCGCGGCGTCGGGCATCCCCCGAAGGCCGAGCGGGCGGCCGAGGCGAACCTGACGCTGGAGGATTTCGGCGGCGACGTCGCGCGCGCCGTTGAGCTGGCTCGCCCCGCCGGTGAGGACGACGCGGCGACCGGCGGCCGAATAGAGGCCGGCGGTTTCCAGGTGGTCGCGCACCAGCTCGAAAGTCTCTTCGAGCCGGGGGCGGATGATCTGCGTGAGCATCGAGCGCGGCACCTGGTTGGTCTGGCCGTCCTCGTCCTCGCCGATCAGCGGCACGTCGAGGAGTTCGCGGTCGGCCGAGGGGGCATGCATCGCGTGCCCGTAGAGGGTCTTCAAGCGTTCCGCCGAGGCGACCGGGGTGGAGAGGCCGCGGGCGATGTCGTTGGTGACGTGCTGGCCGCCGATCGGCAGCACCCCGGCGTGGACGACGTAGCCTTCGACGAACACCGCGATCGAGGTGGTGCCGCCGCCCATGTCGATGACGGTGACGCCGAGGTCGCGCTCGTCGTCGACGAGGCAGGCGAGGCCGGAGGCGTAGGCGGTGACGACCAGGGATTCGATGCCGAGGTGGCAGCGCTGGATCGCGGTTTCGAGGTTGCGCACCGGGCCGGGCGCGGCGGTGGCGAGGAGGATGTCGACCGAAAGGTTCTCGCCGAACATTCCGGTCGGGTCCTTCACCCCGGCGCCGCCGTCGACCGCGAAGCCCACCGGAATGCGGTGGATCGGCACGCTGTCGATGCCGGCGCGGTCCTCGGCCTCGCGCAGCGCGGCGGAGGCGCTGTCGATCACGCGCACGACGTCGGCGGCCTGGATCGCGTGGCCCGCCACCGAGACCTCGGCGTTGAGGCGGTGCGAGCGGATCTGCGCGCCCGAGACGCCGAGGATGACCCGTTCGATGCGGGTTCCGGCCATCTGTTCGGCGGCGTCGACGGCGTTGCCGACCGCGACCTCGGTGGCGTCCATGTCGACCACCACGCCGTGCTTGAGGCCCGAGCTGCGGTAGGTGCCGACGCCGATCACGCGCATTCCCTCCGCGCCCTCGCCCTGGGCGATGACGCAGGTGACCTTGCTCGAGCCGATGTCGAGGGCGGCGATCAGGTCCTTGCGGCTGGCGGTCTCGACGGCGGTCATGCGGAGTGGCCTCCCTTGGGAGTTTGGCCGAAGTTGGGGGGCGGGAGGGTCTTGCCGTCGGCGAGGCGGACGACCATCCGGTCGGGCAGGCGCAGGTCGATCAACGCGACGTCGCGTTCGAGCAGGCGGTACTTGCGGTCGAGTTCGGCGAGGCGGCCGAGCGCGGCGTCGCCGCCGACCTCGGGCAGGCGGACCTCGACGCCCTTCTCGATCGAATCGAGCTTGATGTCCCAGCGCCGGTCGCCGACGCGGACCGCCGCCTTGACCCGGCCGCCGACGTCGGGGTGGCGGGCGAGAGTGTCGAGCAGGTCGGCGACGTTCTCCGCCGCGCCGCGCCCGGTGACGATCGGCAGGCTGCCGGGCTGCGCCGCGACCGGGACGATCTGCACGCCCTTGGCGTCGATCAGCATCGAGCGGTCGGTGGTCTGGAGGATCGCCACCGGCACCCGCTCGGTGATGACGACGCGCAGCGCGTGCGGCAGGCGGCGTTCGATCTCGGCGGAGGCGACCCACGGCAGGCTCTCGACGCGGCGCTTGGCGTCGACGAGGTCGAGCCCGAGGATCGGCGTGCGCGCGCTCACCCCGAGGGCGGCGAGGATGTCCTGGCCGGTGGTGTTGCGGCGGCCGACCGCCTGGATGTCGGAGACCGCGAGGCCGTTGCGCGCGCTCCAGTCGAGCACGTCGGCGCGCGCCTCGCGCCAGACCTGGGCGGGGCGCTCGGAGGCGATGCCGATGACCACGAGCGCGACGAGCGCGGACGCGGCGGCGGCGATTCCGGCGATGGTGGCGCGCTTCTTCCACATCAGCGCGCGGCGCGAGAGGCGCGAGCCGGAACGCTTCGCGGCGGGGCGCTTCGCCGGGGTGCGGCGTTCGGCGGCGAGGGCCGGGGCGGCTTCGGGGGTCAGCTGTCGCATTCGGCGTTCTCCACCATCCAGGACACCAACTCTTCGAAACTCATGCCCGCGGCGCGGGCCTGCTCGGGCACCAGCGACAGGGGCGTCATCCCCGGCTGGGTGTTGACTTCGAGGATCACGCAGCGCACCCGCGCCGGGTCGCTGTCGTCGATGCGGAAATCGGCGCGCGACGCGCCGCGGCAGCCGAGCGCGGCGTGGGCGCGGATCGCGTAGTCCTTGGCGAGCGCGGCGAGCGGTTCGGCCAGCTGCGCCGGGCAGATGTGCACCGCCTTGCCCTCGGTGTACTTCGCCGCGTAGTCGTAGAACCCCTGCGCCGGGCAAATCTCGGTGATGCCGAGGGCGCGGTCGCCGAGCACCGCCACCGTGACCTCGCGGCCGGGGATGTATTCCTCGACCATCGCGCGGCTGCCGTAGGGCCACGACTGCACGGAGTAGGGCTCGCGGTTGTCGCCATGCCGGACGATCGTCACCCCCACCGAGGAGCCCTCGTTGAACGGCTTGACGACGTAGGGGCGGGGCAGCGGATCGCCCGCGTTCATCGCCTCGCGGTCGACCAGCGCGTCGGCGGCGACCGGGATGCCTGCGGCGGCGAACACGTGCTTGGCCATCGGCTTGTCCATCGCCAGCGCCGAGGCGAGGCGGCCCGAGTGGGTGTAGGGCACGCCGATGATGTCGAGAATCCCCTGGATGCAGCCGTCCTCGCCGAAGCGGCCGTGCAGGGCGTTGAACACCACGTCGGTATCCGCCGGAATCCCGGCGACGATGGCGCGCACGTCGCGCGGCACGTCGAGCGTGGCGACGCGGTAGCCGGCGGCTTCGAGCGCCTTGGCGCAGGCCGCGCCGGACGACAGGCTGACTTCGCGCTCGGCGGAGAACCCGCCCATCAGAACCGTGACATGCTTGCTCATCGGGCGGTTTCCTCCTGGTTGAGGGGCTCGCCGATGCGGCGGATTTCCCAGTTGAGTTCGATGCCGGAGGTGGCGAGCACGCGGCGGCGGACTTCCTCGCCGAGGTCCTCGATGTCGCGCGCGGTCGCGCCGCCGACGTTGACGAGGAAGTTGCAGTGCTTCTCCGACACCATCGCGCCGCCGATCCGGAGGCCGCGGCAGCCCGCCTGGTCGACGAGCTCCCAGGCCTTGTGGCCGGGCGGGTTGGCGAAGGTCGAACCGCCGGTGCGGGTGCGCAGCGGCTGGCTCTCCTCGCGCGAGGCGCGGATCGCCTCCATCTTCGCGGCGATCTCTGCGGGATCTCCGGGTTCGCCCCGGAACAACGCCTCGACGACGATCCAATCGGGAGTGAGAAGCGAGCGGCGGTAGGCGAGGCCGAGGTCGTCGGCGGTGAAGAAGTGGCGGAAGCCCGAGGGGTCGAGCACCGTCGCGGTGACCAGCACATCCTTGATCTCGCGGCCGTAGGCGCCCGCGTTCATCACCACCGCGCCGCCGACCGTGCCGGGGATGCCGGAGAGGAATTCGAGGCCGGTGAGTCCGGCGCGCTGCGCGATCTTGGCGGCGGAGGCGTCGAGCGCCGCGCCGCCCGCGCGCACGTATTCGCCCTCGGCGGAAACCTCGGCGAAGGCGCGGCCGAGGCGGATCACCACGCCGCGCACGCCGCCGTCGCGCACCA
>QKGW01000114.1 GCA_003250275.1 Alphaproteobacteria bacterium | reverse complement strand
ATGCGCGAGGCGACGCTGCTCTCCTCGCTCGCGATCTCGATCGTCACCCGCGAGGTGATGGCCCACGTCTTCGGCGGCGAGATGCAGGTGATCCCGCAGGCGGCGCTGCTCCAGGAGGTCATCACCGTCGGCCCGCTGACCCTCACCAACGGCAACCTGATCATCTTCGGCGCTTCGGTGGTGATGCTGGGCGGCTTGCAGTTCATGCTCTACCGCACCCGCGTCGGGCTCTCGATCCGCGCGGTGTCGAACAACGTTCTCGGCGCGCGCCACGTCGGCATCGACACCAACAAGACGATCGTCGCGACCTTCGCGATCGGCTCGGCCCTCGGCGCCGCGGCGGGCATCCTCGTCGGCCTCTACGACGGCAACATCTACCCCTACATGGGCTTCGCCCCCGGGGTGAAGGCGTTCGTCGCGATGGTGATGGGCGGGCTTTCGAGCATCCCCGGCGCGGTAATCTCGGCGCTCCTGCTCGGCGTCTCCGAGAGCATCGCCACCGATTTCCTCTCCTCGGGGTGGAAGGACCTGATCGCCTACGGGCTCCTCGTCGTCACCCTGATCTTCTTCCCGCAAGGACTGTTCGGCCATGGTCGCGAGCGCGTCTAAACCCCTTTCCGCCCTACGCTGGCTCGGCCTCGCGGCGCTGCTGTTCGGCGGCATCCCCGCGCTGCTCGGGCTGATCGGCGGCGGCTATCCGTTCCAGGTCGGCATCACCGCGCTGATCTTCGTCACCCTCGCGGTCAGCCTCAACCTCGTCACCGGCACCGCCGGGCTGCTCTCGCTCGGGCACGCCGGGTTCTTCGGCATCGGCGCGTACGCCGCGGCCTTGGCGTCGACCAAGCTCGGCTGGCCGTTCCTCCTCACCCTGCCGCTCGCGGCGGCGGTCGCGGCGGCGGTCGGCGTTCTCGTCGCGCTGCCGACGATGCGGCTGATCAGCATCTACTTCGCGGTGGCGACGCTCGGCATCGGCGAGATGATCCACGTGACGCTGCTCAACTGGGTATCGTTCACCCGCGGCCCGATGGGCGTGCGCGGCATCCCGCCGATCGAGATCGGCGGCTTCACCCTCGACGGCGTGGTCGGCGGCTACTACACCGCCGCGGCGGTCGCGGCGATCGGCATCTTCGCGGTCCACCGCCTCACCCACTCCTATTACGGCAACGCGCTGCGGAGCCTGCGCGAGGACGACCAGTGCGCCGCGGCGATGGGCCTCAACCCGGTGCGCCTCAAGATCGAGGCGTTCGGCGTCGCCTGCGCGATCGCGGGCGCGGCGGGCGCGGTCTACGCCCACACCGCCTCGTTCATCAGCCCCGACAGCTTCCGCTTCGAGGAATCGATCCTCATCCTCGCGATGATCGTGGTCGGCGGGCTCGGCTCGCTCCCCGGCGCGGTGCTCGGCGCGGTGCTGTTGATCGTGCTGCCCGAGGTGCTGCGCGGCTTCGGCGACTTCCGCATGATCGCGGTCGGGATGTTCATGTTCCTGTCGATTCTGTTCATGCCCAAGGGCCTGCTCGGCGAGGCCTCGGCGATCGCGCTGTTCCGCCGCCAACTCGGCTCGGCGTGGCGCGGCGACATCCAGGCGGGGTGGAAATGATGGGCGACGCGCTTCTCGAAATCACCGCGCTGTCGCGGCAGTTCGGCGGCCTGCGCGCGGTTGACGACGTCACCGCGGAGATCCGCCAGGGTGAGCTCGTCGGCCTGATCGGCCCGAACGGCGCGGGCAAGACCACGCTGTTCAACCTGATCTCGGGGTTCACCCCGCCGTCGTCGGGCACCGTGGTGTTCCGCGACCGGACCCTCAACGGGATGAAGCCGCATCAGGTCTCGCGCCTCGGCATGGCGCGCACCTTCCAGAACCTCCGCATCTTCCCGAACATGACGGTGTTCGACAACGTCTCGGTCGGCGCGGTCGGCGCGCTCGGCTACGGCCTGCGCCACGGCTTCTTCGGCGGGCGGACGCGCGCCGAGGAGATTTCCGCGCGCGCCTGGGCGGCGCTCGAACGCGTCGGGCTCGACGGCGTGGCGGGCGAGCTTGCCGCCAACCTCTCCTACGGCAAGCGCAAGTACCTCGAAATCGCCCGCGCCCTCGCCACCGACCCGGTACTGCTGATCCTCGACGAACCGGCGGCGGGCCTCAACGACACCGAAACCGCCGATCTCGCCCGGTTCATCAAGGGGCTGCACGCCGAGGGCAGCACCATCCTCCTGGTCGAGCACGACATGGGGCTGGTGATGAGCATCTGCGAACGGGTGATGGTGCTCGCCTCGGGCGCGAAGATCGCCGACGCCGCGCCCGACGCGGTGCAGGCCGACCCGGCGGTGCTCGAAGCCTATCTCGGCATCGAAGACGACGACGAAGAGGTGGCATGATGGCGCTCCTGGAAGTCACCGACGTCCACGTCGCGATGGGCGCGCAGGAGATCCTGCGCGGCGTCTCGCTCGCAGTGCCGGAAAAGGCGATCGTCGCGGTGCTCGGCGGCAACGGCGTCGGCAAGACCACCCTGATGCGCGCGATCTCGGGCATCTACGGCATCTCCTCGGGTTCGATCCGCTTCGACGGCGAGGAGATCGGCAACGCCAAGGCCCACGCGATCGTCCGCCTCGGCCTTGCCCAGGCGCCCGAGGGTCGCCAGATCTTCGGGACGATGACGGTGCGCGAGAACCTGCTCCTCGGCGGCATCGCCCTCCCCTCCGGCGAGGTCGACGCCCTGGTGCGGAGGTCCCTCGAACTCTTCCCGGTGCTGCGCGAGCGCCTCGGGCAGAAGGCGGGGTCGCTCTCCGGCGGCGAGCAGCAGATGCTCTGCATCGCCCGCGCGCTGATGGCGAAGCCGAAGCTCCTGCTCCTCGACGAGCCCTCGCTCGGCCTCGCGCCCAAGGTGGTGAAGCAGATCTTCGATCTGGTGAAGCGCATCCGCGACGAGGGCGCGACGATCCTGATCGTCGAGCAGAACGCCAAGGCGGCGCTCAAGGTCGCGGACACCGCCTACGTCGTCGAGGGCGGCCGGATCGCCGTCGAGGGCGCGGCAGCCGATCTCGCGCGCGACCAGCGGGTGATCGACGCCTACCTCGGCGGACACGCGAAAGGACACTGAACCATGCCAGCCAGCATTCTCGAACGCCGCCGCATCGAGGCGGAGTTCGCGCTCAATCTGATGCGCGAGATGACCGCCCGCTTCGGCGAGACCACCGCCCGCGAGGTGCTCGCGGAAGCGGTGAAGGAATCCGCGCGCGCCTTCGGCCGCCAACTCGCCGCGAGCGAGGACAAGGAGCCGGACCTCGAAACCTTCGCCGAACGCCTGCCGATGTGGCAGGCCGACGACGCCCTCGAAATCGAGGTTCTGGAGGCGACGCCCGCGAAGCTCGCGTTCAACGTCCACCGCTGCCGCTATTCGGAAATGTACAAGGAGATCGGCGCGGGCGGGATCGGCGACATCCTCTCGTGCGAGCGCGACGGCGAGTTCTGCGTCGGCTACTCGAAGCGGATGAAGCTCACCCGCACCCAGACCAAGATGCAGGGCGCGGACTACTGCGACTTCCGCTACACCCTCGCGGACGACGACGCCGCCGACGGAGGCCCGCAATGACCGACCTCGCCGACCTGACGCCGTTGGTGCCGGACATGACCGCGTGGCGGCATCACCTCCACGCCCATCCGGAAACCGCGTTCGAGGAGGTCGGCACCCAGGCGTTCATCGCCGAGCGCCTCGCCGAGTTCGGCCTCGAACCGCAACTCGGCCTCGGCAAGACCGGCGTGGTCGCGACCCTCACGCGCGGCCAGAGCAACCGCGCGATCGGCCTGCGCGCCGACATCGACGCGCTCGACATCCCCGAGGCGAACACCTTCGCCTACGCCTCGAAGACTCCCGGCAAGATGCACGCCTGCGGCCACGACGGCCACACCGCGATGCTCCTCGGCGCGGCGAAATACCTCAGCGAACACGGCGGCTTCGACGGCACCGTGCACTTCATCTTCCAGCCCGCCGAGGAGAACGAGGGCGGCGGCAAGGCGATGGTCGAGGACGGCCTGTTCGACTGCTTCCCGATGGAGGCGGTCTACGGGATGCACAACTGGCCCTACCTGCCGTTCGGCCACACCGCGGTGGCGCTGGGGCCGATGATGGCGTCCTTCGACGTCTTCGAGATCACCCTGACCGGACGCGGCACCCACGCGGCGATGCCGCACAAGGGCGACGACGTGCTGCTCGCCGCGGGCGAGCTGATCGTCGCGCTGCAAAGCATCGCGAGCCGCCTGATCGACCCCTTGGACCCGGTGGTGGTGTCGGTGACGCAGATCCACGGCGGCGACACCTGGAACGTGCTGCCCGGCTCGGCGGTTCTGCGCGGCACCGTGCGCGCCTTCTCGGCGGCGACGCAGGATGCGGTGGAGGCGGCGATGCGCCGCACCGCCGAGGCGGTCGCGAGCGTCCACGGCGCGGCCGCGAGCGTGCGCTACGAGCGCCGCTATCCGGCGACGATCAACGACCCGCGCGAGGGCGCGTTCTGCGCCGAGGTGCTCGGCGGCCTCGTCGGCGCGGACAAGGTCGACACCCAGCCGAGGCCGAACATGGGCGCGGAGGATTTCGCCTTCCTGCTCGACAAGAAACCCGGCGCCTACGTCTGGCTCGGCACCGCCGGGCCGGAGGGCGGCGTGCCGCTGCACAACCCCGCCTACGACTTCAACGACGCCGCCCTGCCGCTCGGCGCCGCCTACTGGGTCCGCCTCGCCCGCGCCGCCTTGCCGGTGCGCTGACGACAACCGCGCGCCGCGGGTGTAGAGTGGAAGCATCCGTTTCCACTCGCGAAAGGACCCGCCGATGACCCTGCACGGAGGCTGCGTCTGCGGCGCGGTGCGCTACGAGGCCGAAGGCCTCGACGGACCGATCCGCCATTGCCACTGCAACACCTGCCGCCGCGTCCACGGCGCTGCCTCGGCCAGCGGCGCGGAAGTGTTGCGCGAGCGCTTCCGCTGGACCCAGGGGGCCGACAAGCTCGGCGCCTACGAATCCTCGCCCGGCAAGTTCCGCCGCTTCTGCTCGGTGTGCGGCACCCATCTGGTTTCCGACCGTCTCGCCGCGCCCGCGGTGATCCTGCGCGTCGCCACGCTTGAGGACGACCCGGGCCAGGTGCCGCAGTTCCACATCTGGACCTCGCAGCAGCCGCACTGGCTCACCGATCCCCCCGGCACCCCGCTCTACGACGAGTGGGAGCCGGGGCACTGACCGGATTCAGTGAAACGCGTTGCCCGGCGGCACGCCCAGCTTCTTCAGCAGCATCGCCGCCGGGCAGAAGCCCGTCATTCCCGCCTGCAGCAGATTGAGGCCGACGAAGGCCGAAAGCAGGTAGCCCCACGGGCTGATCCAGTATCCGAGGGCGAGGCCGACCAGGACCATCGTCCCGGCGAACGACACAACCGCTTTGTCGATGTTCATTTTTTTCATGCCTGTGAGTGGTGAAACCGCGCGTTGGCGTCTATATATTCATCATTGCGCATATAAACAAGCCCGCCTATAGTCCGTCCCCGACGTCGCTTCGCAAGGAGTCCCCCGTATGCGTCCGACCGTATTCGCGTTCGCCGCGCTGATCGCCGCGTCCGCACCCGCCCTCGGGGCGGAAACCTTCACCGTTTCCCGCGCCGCGTTCGACGACGAAAAGGCGGTGTTCGCCACCGTCGAGGCGGTGCGCGTGGTGCCCGCGCGGGTGCGCACCGGCGGCACCATCGTCAGCCTCACCGTGCGCGAGGGCGACCGCGTCGAAGGCGGCCAAGTGATCGCTACCGTCGCCGACGAAAAGCTCACCCTGCGCGTCAACGCCCTCGACGCCGAAATCGCCGGGCTCAAGGCCCAGCTCGCCCAAGCGCAGACCGACCTCGGGCGCGCCGAGCCGCTGCTCAAGGGCGGCTACGTGCCGAAATCCCGCATCGACGCGCTGCGCACCGCGGTGACGGTCGCCTCCAACGCGCTCAAGGCGCGCACCTCCGAGCGCGCCGTGCTCGACCAGCAGATGGCGGAGGGCCGCGTCGCCGCGCCCACCGGCGGACGGGTGCTGACGGTGCCGGTGGCGGCGGGTTCGGTGGTGATGGGCGGCGAAGCGGTGGCGACGATCGCGGGCGAGGGACTGATGGTGCGGCTGAGCGTGCCCGAGCGCCACGCGCGCCTGCTCAAGGCGGGCGACCCGGTGCGCATCGACGCCGACGACCTCCCCGGCGGCGGCGCGGGCACCGGCGAGATCACCCTGGTCTACCCGCAGATCGCCGATGGCCGCGTCACCGCCGATGCGCGCGTCGACGGCCTTTCCGACCGCTTCGTCGGCCAGCGCGTGCGGGTGTGGATCTCGGGCGGCGAGCGCCCCGGCATCGTCGTCCCCGAAAGTTTCATCGTCGTCCGCTTCGGCCTCGACACCGTGCGCCTCGCGCGTGACGGCAAGGTCGTCGAGGTGCCGGTGCAGCGCGGCCAGCCGCATCCGACCGCGGCGATCCCCGACGGCATCGAAATCCTCTCCGGCCTGCGCGCCGGCGACGAACTGGTGCGGCCATGAACCTCGGCATCTCCGGACGCATCACCCACGCCACGATCCGCTCGCCGCTGACGCCGCTGATCCTGATCGCAGCGCTGGTCGCGGGTCTCCTCGCGGTGCTCACCATCGCGCGCGAGGAGGAGCCGCAGATCAGCGTGCCGATGGTCGACATCTTCGTCTCCGCCGACGGCCTCAAGGCCCCCGACGCGGTGGAGCTGGTGACCAAGCCGCTCGAAGCGATCGTCAAGGGCATCGACGGCGTCGAACACGTCTACAGTCAGACCCAGGACGACCGGGCGACGGTGACGGCGCGCTTCCTCGTCGGCACCCGCGAGGACGACGCGGTGCTGCGCGTGCACGAACGCCTGCGCGCCAACTACGACAAGATCCCGGTCGGCATCCCCGAACCGCTGATCGTCAAGCGCGGCATCAACGACGTCGCGGTGGTCACCCTCACCCTCTCGCCCACGCCCGAGGCGGCGGCGCGCTGGCGTCAGCAGGACCTCGCCGCGCTCGCCGAAAAGCTCCGCCTCGAACTCGTCAAGGTCGGCGACGTCGGCCTCTCCTACGTTTCGGGCGGCGCGCGCGAACAGATCCGCGTCGAGCCCGACCCCGAGAAGCTCGCGCTCTACGGCGTCACCCTCGAACAGCTCGCCGCCAAGGTGAAGGGCGCCAACCGCGCCTTCCTCGCCGGCGGCGTGCGCGACGGCGGCACCGCGCGCGAAATCGCGGTCGGCCACACCCTCTCGGGCGTGCCCGACATCGGCCTGCTGATCCTCGCCACCCGCGACAACCGCCCGGTCTACGTCCGCGACGTCGCCAGGGTGGTGGTCGACGTCGCCCCCGCCGAGCGCCGCGCCTGGTCGTTCGCCCCCGGAACGGACGGCAAATGGACGCGCGCCCCGGCGGCGACGGTGGCGATCGCCAAGCGCGCCGGGGCCAACGCGGTGGTGGTGGCGCAGGAGGTGATCGACCGCGTCGACGCGCTCAAGGGCCGCCTGATCCCCGACGACGTGCGCGTCGAGGTCAGCCGCGACTACGGCGCGACCGCCGACGACAAGGCCAACGAACTGCTCTTCCACCTCGCGCTCGCGACCGTCTCGATCGTGCTGCTGATCGCGCTCGTGATCGGCAAGCGCGAGGCGATGGTGACGCTGGTGGTGATCCCCACCACCATCCTCCTCACCCTCTTCGCCTCGTGGCTGATGGGCTACACGATCAACCGCGTCAGCCTGTTCGCGCTGATCTTCTCGATCGGTATCCTCGTCGACGACGCGATCGTGGTGATCGAGAACATCGCCCGCCACTGGGCGATGAAGGACGGCCGCAGCCGCGGCGAGGCGGCGATCGCGGCGGTCGCCGAGGTCGGCAACCCGACGGTGATCGCCACCCTCACGGTGATCGCGGCGCTTCTGCCGATGCTGTTCGTCTCCGGGCTGATGGGCCCTTACATGGCGCCGATCCCGGTCAACGCCTCCGCCGCGATGGTGTTCTCGTTCTTCGTCGCGATGGCGATCGCGCCGTGGCTGATGCTGCGCCTCGAACGCGTGCGCCTGCTCGCGCCGCGCCACGCGCACGAAGAGGAATCGGACGGCGGCGCGCTCGGGCGCTTCTACCGCCGCATCGCCACGCCGGTGATCCGCAGCCGCGGCCACGCCGGGCTGTTCCTGCTCACGGTCGGCGTCGCCACCCTGATCGCCTGCGCGATGTTCCCGCTCAAGGTGGTGGCGGTGAAGCTGCTGCCGTTCGACGACAAGTCGGAACTCGCGGTGATGCTCACCCTGCCCGCGGGCGCGAGCCTCGAAGACACCGAGCGCACCCTCCTCGCCGCCGCCGAGATCGCCGAGACGCTGCCCGAGGCGCACTCGCTCCAGGCCTACGCGGGCACCCCCGCGCCGTTCAACTTCAACGGCCTGGTGCGCCACTCCTACCTGCGCGAATCGCCCGAGATGGGCGAGCTTCAGGTCAACCTCGCACCCAAGGGCGAGCGCCACCGCGCCAGCCACACGATCGCCCTCGACCTGCGCGAGAAGCTGCGCGCCCTCGAACTGCCCGCGAACACGGTGCTCAAGGTGGTCGAGGTGCCGCCCGGTCCGCCGGTGCTCGCGACCCTGCTCGCCGAGGTCTATGGCCCCGACGCCGCGAGCCGCCGCGCCACCGCGGAAAAGCTCAAGGGCCTGTTCCACGACATCCCCGACATCGTCGACGTCGACGATTCCTGGGGTCAGCCGCGCCCGCGCCTGCGCATCGCCATCGACCAGGACCGCCTGGAGTTCCTCGGCGTCGAGCAGAGCGCGGTCTACGACACCGTCGCCGCGCTATTCGGCGGAATCCCGGTGGGCTATTCGCACCGCGGCGCGGAACGCGACCCGATCGAGATCGTCGTCGCGCTGCCGAAGGACGACCGCGCCTGGACCGAACGTCTCGCCTCGACCCCGGTCGCCGCCAACGCCATCCCCGGCAGCAACCGCGTCGTCGAACTCGGCGAACTCGTGCGCATCACCCGCGAGGAAGGCTCGACCACGATCTTCCGCCGCGACGGCCGCTTCGCCGACATGGTGATGGCGGAGATCGCCGGAACTTACGAAGCGCCGATCTACGGGATGCTCGCGGTCGACGACGCGATCAAAGCCGCCGACTGGGGACCGGACGGCCCGCCCCCGGTCGCGTTGCACGGTCAGCCGCGCGACGAGAGCAAGACCTCGATCCTGTGGGACGGCGAGTGGGAGATCACCTACGTCACCTTCCGCGACATGGGCGCGGCGTTCGCGGTGGCGATCCTCGGCATCTACATGCTGGTGGTGGCGCAGTTCGGCAGCTTCCTCCTGCCGCTGGTGATCCTCACCCCGGTGCCGCTGACCCTGATCGGCATCGTGCTCGGCCACTGGCTGTTCGGCGCGCCGTTCACCGCCACCTCGATGATCGGCTTCATCGCCCTCGCGGGGATCATCGTGCGCAACTCGATCTTGCTCGTCGACTTCATCCGCCACCGCGCGGGCGAGGGCAAGAGCCTGCGCGAAACCCTGCTCGAAGCGGGCGCGGTGCGCTTCAAGCCGATCCTCCTCACCGCGCTCGCGGCGATGATCGGCGCGGCGACGATCCTCTCCGACCCGATTTTCCAGGGCCTCGCGATCTCGCTGCTGTTCGGCCTCGCCTCCTCGACCGCGCTCACCCTCCTGGTGATCCCCGCGGTGTACGTGTGGATGCGCGACGACGGCAAGCCGCTAGGGTGACGGCAGAGCGCGTTCGAGCGCCGCGCCGACGCGACGCGCCCCGGCGACGGTGAGGTGGTGGCCGTCGCGCGCGTAGAGCAGGTTGCGCGGGTCGATCTCGCCACACGCGTTGCCGCTGCACAGCGCCTCCGACAGCCGCACCAGCGAGACGTTGGGGGTGTCGGCGTCGTGCACCGCGCGCACCGCCGGACGTTCGGTCTCCGCCTGCTCGGCGGGCGAGACGCGGCAGCGGCTGGTATCGATGCCGCGCCAGATCGGGAAGCCGCGCCGCACGCACGCGCTCGGCAGGTGCGGCACGTCGAGCGCCACCACCACCGGCTTGCCCGACAGCGCCAGCACCGCGAGGGTGCGCGCGAGGCCGGCCTCGATCGAAAGCGGCGCGCCGGTGGCGACGTCGTAAAGCTCGCGGTCGTGCCCGAAGCCGGAGAAGTAGGCGGTGAGGACGATCGCCGTCACTTCCGGCGAGCGCATCGCGAAGGCGAGCGCACGGTCGACCACCGGCTGACAATCGAGATCCTCGCCGGTGCGGGTCCAGCGCACCCCCGCGCCGGCGATCGGCGGGCAGGTGCCGCGCCCGATGTTCACCGCACTGCGCCCGGAGACCATCGTCAGCCCGGCGTAGAGGCGGCTGGCGTGGCTGTCGCCGAGCACCGCGACGCGCGGCGCCGCCCCGGTCTCGCCGAAGAAGTCGCGCCCGGGATCGGATTTGGTGAAGATCTGGCTGCCGATCGGGGTGTTCTCGTAGGCGGGCGGCACCGACGCGGCGAAGTCGAGGTCGGCGGCCGGAACGGCGGTTCCGGCGAAGCGCGGACCCGCCGCACCCTGGCTGCCCCACACCAGCGCCCCGGCGATCCCCATCGCCGCCACCGTCCCCGCGAGCCCGGGCACCACCCAGGGCTGGCCATGGCGGACCGGCTTCTCGATCAGCGCGTAGGTGAGCCAGGCGAGCGCCACCGCGAGTGCGCACAGGCCGATGCGCAACTCCGGGCTCGGCTCGAACACGAAAATCCGCGCGAAGCTCAGAAGCGGCCAGTGCCAGAGGTAGAGCGGATAGCTGATCAGGCCGATCATCACCATCGGCTTGAGCGCGAGGACGCGGCG
>QKGW01000550.1 GCA_003250275.1 Alphaproteobacteria bacterium | reverse complement strand
GCTCGAAACCATGCGTCTCCTGCGCGACCTCGGCTATCAGGTGTCGTTCTTCAACGTCACCTCGCCGCAGGATCCGGGCGAACTGGCGCGCCTGCTCGAACGCGAAGGCTTCATGGTGGTGGTGTCGCCCTACGCGCGCTCGCTCCGCGACCACCTCGAACACGTCGACGTGCCCTACGACGCGATCATGCTCTGCCGCGCGCCGGTGCTCGCCAACAACTTCGAGACGGTCAGGGCGCTCGCGCCCGACGCCAAACTGATCTTCAACACCATCGACCTGCACTTCCTGCGGATGGAGCGCGAGGCCGCCCTTTCGGGCGATGCCGAAACCGCCGCCGCCGCCGCCGACATGCGCCGCGTCGAGATCGCCGGGGCCGAGGCCTGCGCGGCGACGATCGTCGTCGGCCGGCAGGAGCAGGAACTCCTCGCCGAGCTCGCGCCAGCCGCGCGGGTGAGCTATCTCCCCTACGTGATGGACCCGGTGGACGAAACGCCGGGCTTCGCCGCGCGCGCCGGTGCGATGTTCATCGGTGGCTACGGCCACCCGCCGAACGTCGACGCGGTGCGCCACTACGTCGCCGACATCCACCCGTTGGTGCGCGCGCACGCGCCGATCGACTTCGCCATCGTCGGCGCGCAGGCGCCCGCGGAGGTGGAGGCGCTCGCGGCGGTGCCGGGGGTCGCGGTGCGGGGTTTCGTGCCGCGCGTCGAGGACGCCTTCGCCGCGCCGCGCATCTCGGTCGCGCCGCTGCGCTTCGGCGCGGGGATCAAGGGCAAGGTGGTGATGAGCCTGAGCCTCGGGGTGCCGGTGGTGCTGTCCGGGGTCGCCGCCGAGGGCATGGGCCTGACCGACGGCGAGAACGCCCTGGTGCGCGACGACCCCGCCGGGTTCGCCGACGCGGTGGCGGCGCTGCATGAGGATGAGGAGCTGTGGCAGCGGCTCTCCGACGCGGGGCGGGCGTTCGTGCGCGCCCGCTACGGCCGCGAGGGCGCGGCGGCGATCGTGCGCGCGATGCTCGACGGCATCGGGATGCCGAGCCGTACCGCCTTGCGTCCCTTCGGTCTGCCGCCCGGGCGGGTCTGAACCGCCTGTTCCCGCAAATGCGAACGGCCCCGGAAATTCCGGGGCCGTCGGCGTTTCGGGCGGTGGCGGATCAGCGCTTGATCCGCACCAGTTCGTCGAGCATTTCGTCGGCCGAGGTGATCACCTTCGCCGCCGCCGAGTAGGCGCGCTGGGTGGTGATCATGTTGGTGAACTCGGTGCCGAGGTCGACGGTCGAGGCTTCGAGCGAGGCCGAGTTGATCGTGCCCGCGCCGCCCTGGCCCGCGGTGCGCACCGTCGGCTGGCCGGAGTTGTCGGTCTCGATCCAGGTGTTGCCGGTGCGCGCTTCCATGCCGTTCGGGTTGACGAAGGTGGCGAGCGGGATTTGCGCGACCGGGCGGGTTTCGCCGTTGTCGAAGAGCGCGGTGACGATGCCGTCGGAGCCGATCGAGACGCCCGCGAAGTTGCCGAACTTGGCGCCGTCCTGGGTGATGTAGTTGGGCGCGAAGTTGCCGGACAGGTGGGTCAGGCCGTCGGCGGTCGAGGTGTTGCCGAAGAACAGGTCGATGCCGAGGTCGACGTTCTGGCCGTTCTTCACCGCCGGTTCCATGTCCTCGGCGCCGTTGGCCCACTCGATGTCGACCGAGTCGACGTTGAAGTACTTCGGCGTGCCGTCGGCGTTGAAGCGCACCGCCGGGACGATGTAGCCGCTCTCGTTCGAAGTGCCGTTGAACACGAACGAATTGGTGATCGCGTTGGCGCCGGTGAGGTTGAGGGTCGAGAGGGTGGTGCCCGAGGCGGTCTTGGAACCGCTCGCGCCGGTCACGCCGGTGGCGTCCACCTCGATGTCCGCGCCCGAGGCCGAGGGGTAGATGTTGAGGGTGCGGCCCGAGGCGACGAAGCGGTTCGGCTCGTTAACGTTGGAGTCGATCGCGACCTTGAGCGCGGCCACCGCGGTCGCCGGGTCGGAGCCCGAGATGTTGACCGCAACGTCGGAAGTCGGGTCGATGACGCCATCGGTGGTGAACTCGAAGACCACGCCGTCGATGGTGATCGTGTCGGTATCGGCGGGCATCGAGTCGAAGTCGATGCGGGCGGTGTTCTTGAGCGCCGCGTCGACCGCCTGGACGGTGTAGATGCCGGTGGCGATGCCGGTGGTCGGGTCCGGGTTGGCCTGCGACTGGAGAACCGAGAGGCACGACGCGGCGTTGATGGTGAGCGCGTCGCCCGCCGCCGACTGGATGATGTCCATCTTCGTGCCGTTGGCGACGAAGCGGCCGGAATCGCGCACGTTGGCGTCGATCTTGGTCTTGAGCGCGGAGACCACGTCGGAGATCGAGGTGGCCGAGCTGATGTCGACCTCGATGTTGGAGCCGGTCGCGCCGCCGCCGTTGGTGAACTCGAAGGTGTAGGTGGAGCCGAGGCGGTCGGTGATGCTGATCGCCTCGCCGTAGCTCGGGATCTTCGAGAACTCGATCTGGCCGCGCGCGGAGTAGACGTCCGACGCGCCCGAATCGGTGGTCACTTCGCGGTCGCCGTAGACGGTCGCGGTCGCGGCGCCCGAGGGCAGCTCGATATCGAGGCCCCACGAGTTCGACGACAGCTTGGTGAACTGGGTGTTGAGGTTGTGGCTGTTGCCGAGCGAATCGTAAATCAGCGTCGCGAGGCTGTGGCGGCCGCCCGCGCCCGCGTTCGACGGATCGAATCGGAGGAGGGCAGGTTGGCGCCGATGCGGATGTTCTGCGTCGCCGTCGCGGTGCCGCCGATCTCGTTGAGGTTGATCGGCTTGAGGTTGCGGCTGTCGATGACGTTGTCGTTGACGTAGGTGGTGACGCCGTACTGATCCTGGTACGCCTTCATGAAGGTGTTGCCGCCGACGTCGACGAGCGAGGCGGTCTGGCTGCCGTCGTAGGTCATCAGCGGCCAGGCCTGGAGGTAGTAGCCGGAGACGTTGGTGAGGTAGCCGTTGTCGTCGAGCTTGAACGAGCCCGCGCGGGTGTAGCCCCAGACGTTACCCGAACCCGGGTTGGCGGCTTCGTTGACGACGAAGAAGCCCTGACCCGAGATGCCGAGGTCGGTCGACGAACTCGTCGCCGAGAGCAGGCCCTGGATGTCGATGTTGGCGCGCGGCTTCGGCTGCGCGCCGCCCGCCGAGTAGGTGGTGAGCGACGTCTGCTTGGTCACCAGGGTCTGGAAGTTGACCGTGGTGCCCTTGTAGCCGACGGTGTTGACGTTGGTGATGTTGTCGGCGATCGCGCCCATCGCGCTCGACTGCGCGGAAAGGCCGGAAACGCCCGAGAAAAGTGCACCGTAGAGGCTCATGGTCTCGTCTCCTTAACGTCTCGCACCGGCGGAGTGCGTCTGTCCAACGACGCCGGGCTCTGGGGTTCGGCGTCAGCCGTTGGTTTCGGTTTCCGTGGTGCCGGTGGTGTCGCCGGCGGTATCGGTGGTGGTGTCGGTCGTGTCGGTCGGGGTCTCGGTCGCGGGCGCGGTGTAATCGCGCACCGAGACGATGTAGCTCATCCCGAACAGCACCGGACCCGCGGCGATCATCACGTCGTCGCCGTCGTTGGCGACCGCGGTGACCTTGCCGAACACCGTGGTGTAGATGTCGTCGATGCTCTCGCCGTCGGTGCCGGTAGCCTGGATTTCGAGGGTGTAGGCGCCGTCGTCGAGCTGTTCGTCGTAGGTGTTCTTGCCGTCCCAGGTCATGTGGTAGGTGCCGGCGGTCAGCTCGCCCTGCATCGTCTTAACCACCGCGCCCGAGGAGTCCTTGATCACGATCAGGTTCTTCGAGGCGTCGGCGGGCAGCGTGTAGGTGAACTTGGCCTGGCCGTCCTGGAGCGGCATCGTCGCCGATTCCGCCTGGACTTCCTTGCCGATGTAGCCGACCGCGGTCGCGCCGATGCTCGCCTGGCTGAGACCGATCAGCGATTCGAGATTGGTATTGGTGTTGATCGCCTGCTCGACGCCCGAGAACTGCACCAGCTGGTTGGTGAACTCGGTGCTGTCCATCGGCGACAGCGGGTCCTGGTTCTTGAGCTGCGCGGTCAGGAGCGTGAGGAAGCTGTCGAGGTCGCCCGAGAGCTTGGTGCTCGACGCGTTCGACTTGGAATAGTCGGCGTTGAGTGCCGCGAGAGTGGTGACGTCGGTCATCGCGCGCGCTCCTTACACCTGAATGTCGACGCCGTCGGCGCCGACGCGGGGTTGATAGGCGGCCTCGGCTTCCGGCGCTTCGAAGACGTCGCGCGCGACGCTCTGGCCGTAGGGCGAGCGGCCGCGGTCGCCGCCTGCCGCCTGACCCTGGCCCGACTGGTCGCGCAGGCTGAAGTTGAGCGAGTCCTGGTTGGTCTTGAGGCCCGCGTCCTGCAACGCTTTGTCGAGGCCGGCGGCGTCGCGGCGCAGCACGTCGAGGGTTTCGGGCCGGTCGGCGGTGATCATCGCGCGCACCGTGCCGTCGTTGCCGACCTGCAGCTTGATGTCGACGCGGCCGAGCTCGGCGGGGCGCAGGCGGATGTTGATCTCGTCCTCGCCGTCCTTCGCCGCCTTGGTGATGTTGACCTTGACCTGGTCGGCGATCTCTTTCGGCGGGACCGGGGTCTTCGGCACCGCGGCGCGCGCCGCCTGGGCGGTCTGCGGCTCGGCGGTGGCCTGGGTCGTGCCGACGCCGGCGACCGCGGCGGGCTGCGGCGCGGGGGCGGTATCGGTAGAGGTCTGCGGCTGGGCGGCGCCCGCCTGAGCCGCGGCGGCGGGCTGGGCGGCGTTTTGGGCGGCCTGCGCGCCGGTCTGCGCGGCGGCGGCCTGGGTCGCGGCGCCGGACTGGGCGGAGACCACCTGCTGCGCCTGAGGCGCGGCGTTGGCCTGAGCCTGGGGCGCGGCGGAAACCGTCTGCGCCGCCGGGGTGTCGGCCCGCGCCGCCTGAGCCTGCGCGCCCGG
>QKGW01000265.1 GCA_003250275.1 Alphaproteobacteria bacterium | reverse complement strand
GCGAGGATCAGGTCGTACCACTTGCGGAGGATCGCCGCGCGCTCCTTGGCGGTTTTGGCCGCCCAGGCGGGAAAGGCCGCGTCGGCGGCGTCGATGGCGGCGGAAACCTCCTCGGGGGTGAGATCGGCGACCTCTCCGATCACCGCACCGGTGGCGGGATTCTTGACCGGAAAGGTCTTGCCCAAGGCGGCGCTGCGCCAGGAACCGTCCACGTACGCCTGGGCACGCAGGAGGGAGACGTCGGTCAGAAGGGTCATCGGCATACCTCGTGCATGGAAAGGGTGCGAGCTTTCCACGCAAGGTACGCCTGTTTAAAAAATTAGACAAGGGCGTCGCCACCCCTCGCCCTCGACGACGACGCCCACCGGAGTTCCAGCTCAAGCCGGACCGTGCACCGCGACGCCGAGGCGTTCGGCGTCGGCGGGAACTGCCAGAGGATCGGCCCGAGCTTCGGCCCGAGGTGGAGGAGGCCGGAGGCGAAGAAGTTGGCGAGCGGCGTGGCGACGTCGTTGAGCCGGCGGGTGTGGGTGATGTAGCGCGAGGCCTTGACCGCAAAGACGAAACCCTCGGGCGTGCGCGCCCGCCAATCGGCGAAGACGCCGGGCTTCTGCAATCCGTAGAAGGTGCCGTTGACCTCGATGCTGCGGAACCGCCGCGACGCGTAATCGAGTTCGCGCGCCTGCACCACCCCCTTGGGGTAGAAGCGGCCGCGCCAGGGCGGATAGGTCCAGCCGGATATGCCGATGCGGATGGTGCCGGTCATCGCGGGAGTCCCGCCGGCCGCACGCGGCGGCCGGCTTCGGATGGGGTTACTTGCGCCAGATCGGCTTGCCGAGGTCGATCTGGTTTTCGTCGGTGAGCGCGCCAGTCGCGGCGCCGCCCGCGGCGCCGATCGCCGCGCCGGTCAACGGGGAGCCGGTCAACGCGCCGACGCCGAGGCCGGCCGCGCCGCCGATCGCCGCACCGGATGCGGCGCGGTCGCCCTTGGTCTCGCCGCACGCCGACAAGCCGAGGGCAAGGGCGGCAGCGATCCCGACGATCATCGAGCTTCGCTTCAGGTCCGTCATCTGTTGCTCCTGATGTTTGTCATGCCTTACGCACGGGCGCCTGCGTCTCCGGTAAAACGGGCGCACGCGCCGAGGGGTTCCGGAAAAACCCGGAATCTCCAGACAATACATTGAGAGATAACGGTTTATTTAGGCAGTGGCGCGAGCGACGATGGAGAACCCGAGGTCGACGACGCTTTCCGGCCAGGGCTGGTCGACGACGCGGGCGAGCAGCGCGTCGGCGGCGGTCGCGCCCATCAGGGTGCGGTCGATCTTCACCGTGGTCATCGCCGGGTGGGTGTGCGCGGCGAAGTCGAGGTCGCCGAAGCCCATCACCGCGACGTCGCCCGGCACCGAGAGACCGCGCGCCTGCGCCTCGACGAGCACGCCGAGGGCGAGGAAGTCCGAACTGCAGAACACCGCGCCCTTGGTGAAGCCGCGCTCCTCGATCAGCGCCGCCATGCGCTGCCGCCCCCATTCGAGCGAGGAGCCTGGCAGCGTGGTTTCGAGCAGCACCTCGCCCCCGCCCCGGCGCACGATTTCGGCAGCGAACGCGGCCTGGCGCTTGAGCGCGCGCGCATCCGACGCGGCGACGCAGGCGAACGCGCGGTGGCCGCGCCCGAGCAGGTATTCCGCCACCGCCTCGCCGACCTTGTCGTGGTCGTAGCCGACCACGACGTCGAGCGGCGTCGGGGTGATGTCCCAGGTTTCCGCCACCGGGATTTTCGCGGCGAGGAGCTTGCGGCGGCATTCGAGCGAGTGGTTGATGCCGATCAGGAAGATCGCGTCCGGGCGGCGGCCGAGCAGCGCGGTGACGACGTCCTCCTCGGTCTGCGAATCGTAGCCGGATTCGCCGAGCACCACCTGATAGCCCTTTTCGCGCACCCGGCGGGTGAAGCTCTGGATCGTCTCGGCGTAGACGAGGTTGGCGATCGACGGCACCACCGCGGCGAACAGGCGGCTGCGGCTGGAGGCGAGCCCGCCGGCGACGAGGTTGGGGAGATAGCCGGTCTGAGCGATCGCCTGGTTGACGCGGGCGAGGGTTTCGGGAGCGACCTTGTGCGGGTGATTGAGCGCGCGCGACACCGTCGCCGGGGCCACGCCGGCGCGTTCGGCGACGCTCTCGATCGTCACCGACGCGCCCGACCGCAGCAGCCGGGCGGCCTTGCGTTGCTTGGTTCGCCGCACTTCGTCCATCCACACCTCCGGGAAAACGGTTCGCGGACTATGTTACCGGGCCGGGGTTGAACAGGGCCAGCGCGTTGTGCAGCCCGAGCCGGTCGGCGGCGGCGGCCGTGCGTCCGCTCGCGACGTCGAGGATCAGGCGGTAGAGCTCCCAGCCGACCTCTTCGAGGCTCGCCTCGCCGGTGGCGATGCGCCCGGCGTCGAGGTCGATCAGGTCGAACCAGCGGGCCGCGAGCTTGGAATTGGTCGCGACCTTGATCACCGGCGCGGCGGCGAGGCCGTAGGGGGTGCCGCGCCCGGTGGTGAACACCTGCAACGCGATGCCCGAGGCGAGCTGCTGGGTGCCGCAGATGAAATCCGACGCCGGGGTGGCGGCGAAGATCATGCCTTTCTTGCGGATCCGTTCGCCGGGTGCGAGCACGTCGACGATCGGCGCGGTCCCCGACTTCACCACCGACCCGAGCGCCTTCTCGACGATGTTGGCGAGGCCGCCGGTCTTGTTGCCGGGCGAGGTGTTGGCGGAGCGGTCGGAGCCGCCGCGCGCGAGGTAGGTGTCGTACCACGCCATCTCGCGGATCAGCGCCTCGGCGACTTCGTCGTCGGCGGCGCGCTCGACCAGCAGGTGGATCGCGTCGCGCACCTCGGTGACCTCGGAGAACATCACCGAGCCGCCGGC
>QKGW01000228.1 GCA_003250275.1 Alphaproteobacteria bacterium | reverse complement strand
TGGCCCGCAGACCTGGATCGGCCCGGATACCGAGGCGGTGATCCACGAGGCCGGCCACGAGGGGAAATCGCTGGTGGTGGTGCCGATCGCGTTCGTCTCCGAGCATTCGGAAACCCTGGTCGAGCTCGACATCGACTATCGCAAGCAGGCCGACGCCGCGGGCGTGCCCGAGTACCTGCGGCTGCCGACGGTGCAATGCGACCCGCTGTTCGTCGGCGCGCTCGCCGATCTCGTCGAAACCACTCTCGCGCTGCCCGACGCGCCGGGCGGCTGGACCACCACCGGAGAAGGCTGCGGCGCGGCGTGCGCCTGCCAGCCAGCGAAGTGCGCGCTCGCAGGATAACCTTACCCATGCTGGATTTGAGTTTCGAAGCCTACGTCTGGACCAAGGTGGTGCACCTGGTCGCGATCACCGCGTGGATCGGCGGCCTCGTCGCGATGAGCGAGATTTTCGCGCTGCACGCGGCGGACCGCGCGGACCCGGCGTGGGCGGGGCGGGAACGGGCGCTGATGGCCCGCGTGGTGCTCCCCGCGTCGGCGGTGGCGCTCGCCACCGGCCTGGTGCTGCTGCTGAATTACGGCGATCTCGCCGAGGGCTGGCTGCACGCCAAGATCACCGCCGTTGCGCTGCTGTTGGCCTATCAAATCCTGCTCGCGCGGATGTCGCGGCGTTTGTCGGGCGAAATCGAGAACCGTCCGGCGCACGTTTTTCGGCGCTTGAAGCTGTTTCCAATCGTCCTATTTATCGGTATAGTCGCGTTGGTAATGGTCCGGCCTTTTTAGGATCGCCTCTGGGTTTCGGGTTTGACTTCCCTCAAGCGATTGGGTAAACGACCCCCCGATACGGCGTGTGGTCGACGGACCGGCCGAACATTTCCTGCGTTTCTCCCTCTCGATGTCCTTGCGCGTGTGCCCGCGTCGATCTGGACGAGAGGATCCCAATTCTTTCCCATACGTCTCTCGGCTGCGTGCAAAAGCCATCAGGGGTCTCTATGCACCTACAGGAACTGAAAGGCAAATCGCCGGCGGAACTGCTGGACTTTGCCGAAGGACTGAAGATCGAAAACGCGTCTACCCTGCGCAAGCAGGACATGATGTTTGCGATCCTCAAGCAGTTGGCGGAAAACGACACCGCGATTTACGGCGACGGCGTTCTTGAGATCCTTCAGGACGGCTTCGGGTTTCTTCGCTCTCCGGAAGCGAATTACCTGCCCGGCCCCGACGACATCTACGTTTCGCCCTCCCAGGTCCGCCGCTTCGGGCTGCGCACCGGCGACACCGTCGAAGGCGAGATCCGCGCGCCGAAGGAAGGCGAGCGTTACTTCGCGCTTTTGAAGGTCAACTCGATCAACTTCGCCGAGCCGGACGCGGTACGCCACCGCATCAACTTCGACAACCTGACGCCGCTCTACCCGGACCGCCGCCTCAAGCTCGAAGTCGAGAACCCGGTCAAGACCAAGGAATACACCACTCGCGTCATCGATTTGATCGCGCCGTTGGGCATGGGCCAGCGTGCGCTGATCGTCGCGCCGCCGCGCACCGGTAAGACGGTGATGCTGCAGAACATCGCGCACGCGATCTCGCAGAACCATCCGGACGTCTACCTCATCGTTCTCCTCATCGACGAACGCCCCGAGGAAGTCACCGACATGGCCCGCTCGGTCAAGGGCGAGGTGGTCAGCTCCACCTTCGACGAACCGGCGGCGCGCCACGTCCAGGTCGCGGAAATGGTGATCGAGAAGGCGAAGCGCCTGGTCGAGCACAAGCGCGACGTGGTGATCCTGCTCGACTCGATCACCCGCCTCGCGCGCGCCTACAACACCGTGGTGCCGAGCTCCGGCAAGGTGCTCACCGGCGGCGTCGATGCCAACGCGCTGCAGCGCCCGAAGCGCTTCTTCGGCGCGGCGCGCAACATCGAAGAGGGCGGCTCGCTCACCATCATCGCCACCGCGCTGATCGACACCGGTTCGCGCATGGACGAAGTGATCTTCGAAGAGTTCAAGGGCACCGGTAACTCGGAAATCATCCTCGACCGCAAGCTCTCCGACAAGCGCACCTTCCCGGCGATCGACATCACCCGCTCGGGCACCCGCAAGGAAGAGCTTCTCGTCGAGAAGGGCACCCTGCAGAAGATGTGGGTGCTGCGCCGCGTGCTGATGCCGATGGGCGTGACCGACGCCATGGAGTTCCTCATCGACAAGCTGCGCCTGTCGAAGAACAACCACGACTTCTTCGATTCGATGAACAGCTAACCGGCTGCGGAAACGGGGGCTTCGGCCCCCGTTTTCAATGGAACTCCGCGCCTTCGAGGCGCAGAAGCTCGGCCTTGGTGTCGAGGCCGCCCATCCCCGAATATCCGCCCATCCGATGGTTCGCCGCGAGAATGCGGTGGCAGGGGATGATGATCGGGATCGGGTTGCGGCCGCAGGCGCCGCCGACCGCGCGCGCGGCGGAGTGGAGTTCGTCGGCGACCTCGCCGTAGCCGCGGGTTTCGCCGTAGGGGATCGCGCACATCGCCGCCCACACCTTCTTCTGGAACGCGGTGCCGTCGGGCGCGAGCGGAAGGTCGAAGGTCTTGCGGGTGCCGGCGAAGTACTCGGCGAGCTGCGTCGCCGCTTCCTTCAACACCTCGGGCGGGTCCGCGTCGGCGGGGCCCTTGCCCCAGTCGAGCGAGACGACGGCGCCGTTCTCGGCGAACACGGTGAGGGGGCCGAACGGCGAGGGGACGACGATGCTGCCGAATTCCATGGCGGGACTCCTAGGCGCGGAAATTGCCCCACCATTGTGCGTGTGCTAGACGTGCGTGTCGAGGCGGATGTCCGCCGATGTTTCACGTGAAACACAGCCGAAACGAGGCTTGGACTCCATGAGCGAGACGATCTTTGCCCCGGCCACCGCGCCGGGCCGCGCCGGGGTCGCGGTG
>QKGW01000480.1 GCA_003250275.1 Alphaproteobacteria bacterium | reverse complement strand
CGCCTGACCCAGGTTCTGCTGGGTGAGGGCGGGGGCGATTTCGCCGCCGTCGAGGTCGCCGGCACCCTGTCGCGTGCGCTCGAATGCCTCCGCTCCGGCGTCTACGATGCCGTCCTCCTCGATCTCGGCCTGCCCGACGCGCAGGGCCTCGACGGCCTGCGCGCGGTGCTCGTTGCCGCGCGCGAGGCGCCGGTGCTGGTGCTGACCTCCGCCGACGACGACGTGCAGGCGACGCTCGCGGTGCGCATGGGCGCGCAGGATTTCCTCGTCAAGGGCAGCGTCGACGCGCATCAGCTGCGCCGCGCGATCCTCTACGGCGTCGAGCGCAAGCGCCTGCTGCGCAGCGACGTGCCGCTCGCGATGTTCGAGAGCGTGCTCAACCAGTCGCGCAACACCGTCCTCGCGCTTGCGCCGGAGAGCGCCGACGGCGCGCGCCGCTGGCGGGTGCTGCTCGCCAATCCGCTGTGCGAGGAATCCCTAGGCCTGCCGCTGCGCGAGATCGAGAACGCCGAGATCGGCGCGGTGATCCCGGCGGGTGCGTGCGGCGAGATCACCGCGCTGCTCGAACGCGCCCTCGGGGGGAGCAACGAGCGGATGCAGGTCCGCCTCGGCGAAGGCGAAGACGCGCGCTGGATGATGGCGGACGCGATCGAGTTCGCCGGCAACGTCGCCCTGGTGATGGCCGACGTCACCCCGATGAAGCTGCGCGAGGAGGAGCTTGCGCTCGCCCAGGAGCGCGCGCAGAAGGCGCTCGACGAGAAGGTCGCGCTGCTCCACACCCTCGAACAGCGGGTGCCGGGCGCGCTCCGGCGGATACTCGGCCGCATGGACGCGGCGACGGCGGTTTCCGCCGACGGCTACCCCGGCAAGGCCGACCTCACCGCCGCCCGCGCCGAGGCCGCCGCACTCGCGAGCGCGGTCGACGCGATCACCACCCAGCGGCAGTCGGTCGGCTTCGCCTATCTCGGCGCGAACTATCTTTCGGTTCTCGAGATTTCGCCGGACCTCGCCGCGGTGGTGCGCGCCGACGACGGCGCGCTGATGTTCGTCAACCACATCGGCCGCGAGATCCTCGGCATCGCCAACGACGAGCCGACCGCCTCGGTGTCGTTCTACGATTTCGTTCCGGCGGATTACGCGGTGCTGTTCGAGAACCGCATGGCGGCGCTGCGCACCGAGGCCGCGCGGGTGCCGATGCACCTCGAGCGCGTCGGCGGCCAGCTCATCGACGTCGAGCTGATGGTGATGGACTGCCCCGCCGAGGGCATCGAGGAGTGGCGGGGGCTCGACCTCGTGCTGATCTCGGCGGTCGACACCACGCGCCGCAACCGTGCCTCGCGACGGATCATCGCGCGCGAGGAACAGCTCCGCAAGATCATGGACAACGTCGCCGACGCGATCGTCGTGGTCGACGAGGAGGGCCGCATCGAGACCCTCAACCGCGCTACCGAGACCACCTTCGGCATTCCCAGCCGCGAACTCGTCGGCACCAACGTCGGGCGGCTGCTCGGCCCGGCGCGCGCGCCCGAAGGGCCGCCGATGACCGGCCTCGCCACCTTTCTGCGCGGCGGCGTGCCGGCGCGGATCACCGGTTGGCGGCGCCACTTCGGCCGCCGCGGGCACGACGAGGTGTTCCCGATCGAGATCGCCGTGCGCGACCTCAACCTCGGCGAACGCCACCTGTTCATCGGCCTGATCCGCGACATCTCCGAGCGCGTCTCCTACGAAGAGGACATCGTGCGGATGGCGACGCACGATCTCCTCACCGGTCTTGCCAACCGCACCCACTTCCAGGACGTGCTCGGCCGGGTGCTCGACACCGCCGAGCGCGACCAGCGCCGCGTCGCACTGATGTTCTTCGACCTCGACCGCTTCAAGGCGATCAACGACACCTACGGCCACCTCGTCGGGGACCGCGTGCTGACGGTGTTCGCCAAGCGCATCACCGCCGCCCTCGGCGAGCAGGCGCGCCTCGTCGCGCGGCTCTCGGGCGACGAGTTCATCGCGATCATCGAAGGCAATCCGGGCGGCAACGAACTCCTCGCGCTCGCGGGCCGGGTCGCCGACGCGGTGAAGAAGCCGATCTTCGTCGACAACCACGATATCCGGGTGTCCTGCGCGATCGGCGTTTCGGAGTACCCCGACGCCGGGCCGCACGCCGAGGCGCTGGTGCGCGGCGCGGAATTCGCGGTGCGCACCGCCAAGACCCGCGGCCGCGACACCACCCTTGCCTACGACGAAAGCCTCTCGGCGTCGCTGGTCTACCGCCAGCGCCTCGAAACCGCGCTGGTGACGGCGATCGAGGGCGAGGAATTCCAGGTCTACTACCAGCCGAAGATCGACCTGCAGAAGGGCGGAGTGATCGGCGCGGAGGCGCTGATCCGCTGGTTCCACCCGGAGCTCGGTCTGGTTTCGCCGGTGCACTTCATCCCGATCGCCGAGGAAACCGGCCAGATCCGCGACATCGGCGAGTGGGTGCTGCGGCGCGTCTGCCAGGACCTCGCGGCGCGGGTGCGTGCCGGCGCCGCTCTGGTGCCGGTGGCGGTGAACCTCTCGGCGGTGCAGTTCCGCGACGTCGGCCTCGACGGCTTCCTGCGCAGCCTCCTCGAGGAATACGACCTGCCGCCGAGCCTGCTCGAACTCGAACTTACCGAAAGCGCCCTCGTTGAGGACATCGACCAGGCGGTGGAAACCCTCCAGCGTCTCAAGGACCTCGGGTTCTCGATCGCGATCGACGACTTCGGCTCGGGCTATTCGTCGTTCGGCTACCTCACCCGCTTCCCGATCGACAGCCTCAAGATCGACCGCACTTTCGTCTGCAACATCCCGGCGAACGGCGACGACATGACCGTGACCAAGGCGATCATCGGCATGGCCAAGGCGCTCGATCTGATGCTCGTCGCCGAGGGCGTCGAGACCGTCGAACAGGCCCGCTTCCTCAA
>QKGW01000180.1 GCA_003250275.1 Alphaproteobacteria bacterium | reverse complement strand
CGAGCTTCCGCGAATGGCGCGGACAGGCGATCAACAACGTCCGCTCCGCGATCATCGGCGTCGGCACCGGCATCGTGCCCGCGCTCGGCGGCTCGGTCGCCTCGCTGATCGCCTACGACCAGGCCAAACGCTTCGACAAGGACAGCGCCCGCTACGGCAAGGGCGCGCCCGGCGGCGTGGTCGCCTCGGAGGCCGCCAACAACGGCGTCACCGGCGGCGCGCTGATCCCGCTCCTCACCCTCGGCATCCCCGGCGACACCGTCACCGCGATGCTCCTGGGCGGCCTGATGATCCACGGCCTGCAGCCCGGCCCGCGCCTGTTCGAAACCAGCGCCGACATGGTGTGGCTGATCCTCTCGGCCACCTTCATCGCCAACCTCGCGGTGATCTTCGTCGGCCTGCTCGGCTTCCGCCTGTTCGTGCGCGTGCTCGACGTGCCGCGCCACCTGCTCTCCTCGGCGCTGTTCGTGCTCGCGGTGGTCGGCACCTACTCCCTCGCCAACCAGTGGTTCGACGTGGTGGTGATGCTCTGCCTCGGGGTTTCGGGGTTCCTGCTCACCCTCGCGGCGATCCCGGTCTACCCGGTGGTGATCGGCGTGATCCTCGGGCCGCTGCTCGAATCCGAGGGCCGCCGCGCCCTCGTCATCGGCGGCGGCGACTGGTCGGTGTTCCTCACCCGCCCGGTGGCGGCGGTGATCCTCGCGATCGCGCTCGCCGTCCTCGTTCTCCCCGGCGTGCTCGCCGTGCTGCGCTCGCGCCACGCCGCCAAGCCTTCCCCCTCGGCCCCCACGGAGTAACCGCGATGCGCATCAAGTCCGTCCGCTGCCACGTTTTGAGCGCGCCCGTCGAGCGTCCCTTCACCTCGTCGCGCGGCTGGCTCTACAAGACCCGCAACACCTGCCTGGTGGAGATCGAGACCGACGACGGCATCGTCGGCTGGGGCGAGTGCTACGGCCCCTCGGCGGTGGCGAAGGCGTTCATCGACACCCAGTTCGCCGCGCAGATCGTCGGGCGCGACCCCTGCGACATCGAGGTGATCTGGGAACACCTCTACAACCGCATCAAGGACTACGGCCCGAGCGGCATGGCGATCGCGGCAATCAGCGGCATCGACATCGCGCTCCACGACATCGTCGGCAAGGCGTGCGGCCTGCCGGTGCACAAGCTGATCGGCGGCGCTTTCCGCTCCGACGTCGAGTGCTACGCCACCGGCCTCTACTTCATCGACATGGACCGCGTCGTCGAGGAGGCGGTCGAGGAAGCCGAGGAGTTCGTCTCCCAGGGCTTCCGCGCGGTGAAGATGAAGATCGGGCTCGGCAGCCTCAAGGCCGATTTCGAGCGGGTCAAGGCGGTGCGCGACGCGGTCGGGCCGGACGTCAAGCTGATGGTCGACGCCAACCACGCCTTCCCGGTGCCGATCGCGATCCGCCTCGGGCGGATGCTCGAAAGCATCGACATCGACTGGTTCGAGGAGCCGATCTCGCCCGAGGACATCGACGGCTACGTCGAGGTCAGCCGCGCGCTCGACATGGCGGTGGCGGGCGGCGAGAACGGCTTCACCCGCTGGGGCTTCCGCGACATCGTCGCGCGCAAGGCGATGGACATCGTCCAGCCCGACGTGTGCGCCGCGGGCGGCCTGAGCGAATGCCGCAAGATCGCGACGCTCGCGATCGCGCACGGCGTCGAGTGCGTGCCGCACGCCTGGGGTTCGGTGGTCGGGGTTGCGGCGACGCTGCACTTCCTCGCCGCCCTGCCGGACCAGCCGCCCGCCTTCCGTCCCTATTCGCCGATGCTCGAATTCGAGCAGTGCGAAAATCCCTTCCGCGACGATCTCAGCCCCGAGCCGATCGTGCAGAAGAACGGGCGCGTCGCGATCCCCACCGGGCCGGGCCTCGGCATCGAGATCGACCGCGCGGTGATCGAAAAGTATCGGGTGGCCTGAAATGCGCTTCGTCACGCTCCTTACCGAAACCGGCCCGCGCGCGGGAATGCTCTCCCCCGGCTGCGGCCGCATCCTCGACCTCGGGCACCCGTGCGCCGCCGAAGCCCTCGACGGCACGCCGCCCGACCTCCTCGCGATGATCCAACGCGGCCTCGGCCGCGTCGCCGCCCGCCTCGCCGACGTCGACCCTCCCACCGACGCCTGGCGCGAGGCGGGCGGCGTAACCCTGCTCGCGCCGCTGCCGCGTCCGCCGCGGCTGATCGGCGCGGCGTTCAACTACCGCGACGGCCTCGCCGAGCGCGGCGCGCCGATCCCCGACGCACCGACGATCTTCCTCAAGACCCCGGATACCGTGGTCGGCCCCGGCGCGACGGTGCGCCTGCCGCGCGGCATCGGCGGCATCACCTGGGAGGCGGAACTCGCGGCGGTGATCGGCAGCGCCGACGCCGCGCTGCCGCCGCTCGAACGCGTCGCCGGCTATTGCGTGATCAACGACGTCTCGGCGAGCGAGCTGATCCGTGCCGAGGGCAGCTTCGCGCGCGGCAAGAACTTCCCCACCTTCGCGCCGCTCGGGCCGGTGCTCGCGACCCCCGACGAACTCGCCGACCCGCAGGCGCTGCGGGTCCGCTTCACCCTCAACGGCACGGTGATGCAGGAGTCGACCACCGCGCAGATGGTCTTCGGCATCGCCGAGCTGATTACCCGGCTCGAGGCGCTCCACCGCCTGCAACCCGGCGACGTGATCGCCACCGGCACCCCGGCGGGCGTCGCCCCGGCGCACAAGCCGCCACGCTGGCTCACCGGCGGCGACGTGATGGCCGCCGAGGTCGAAGGCCTCGGACGCCTGGAGAACCCGGTGGCGTGGGAGGACGAAAATGGCTGAACGACCGATCGTGCTGCTCACCAACCCGATCCACCCCGACGCGGTGGCGATCCTCGAACCTCTCGCCACCCTCGTCACCGCGCCCGACGCGCGCCACGACACGTTGCGGCGGATGGCGAAGGATGCGGTCGGGATCATCGTCCGCGCGATGATGCCCGAGGACATCTGCGACCACGCACCGAACTTGAAGGCGATGGTGCGCCACGGCGTCGGCCTCGACTTCATCCCGGTCGAGGCCGCAACCCGGGCCGGGGTGATCGTCGCCAACCTGCCGGGCAGCAACACCCAGGCGGTGGCGGAGTACTTCTTCACCGCGCTCACCCACCTGCGCCGCCCGCTCTACCGCCTCGACGCCGCGCTCCGCGCCGACGGCTGGGACGCCGCGCGTGCCCTCGCCAACCCGACGTCGGAAATCGGCGGGACCACCTTGGGCATCGTCGGCTTCGGCATGGTCGGCAGCCGCGTCGCGCGCATCGGCCAGGGCTTCGGCATGACCGTGATCGCCGCCGACCGCGGCGACCGCGCGATGCCCGAAGGGGTCGAGGCGGTCGACCTCCCCACCCTCTTCGACCGCGCCGACGCGGTGGCGATCTCCTGCGCGCTCACCGAGGAGACCCGCGGCCTCGTCTCCGCCGATCTGATCGCGCGGATGAAGCCCTCCGCGGTGCTGATCAACATGGCGCGCGGCCCGATCGTCGATGCGATGGCAGTGCTCGCCGCGGTCGACGCCGGACGCCTCGCGGGCGCGGCGTTCGACGTCTACGACACCCACCCGCTGCCGCCCGAGAGCCCGCTGCTCGCCTCGAACCGCCTGCTGCTCACCCCCCACGTCGCCGCGATCACCACCACCAGTATGCACGCGATGTCGGTCGGCGCGGCGGAGGAGATGGCGCGCATCCTCCGAGGGGAACCGCCGAAGAATTTCGTCAACCGCGACCAACTGGGACAAAGACCATGAAAATCGCCGCGATCGCCGCCAAGCCGGTCTCCTACCGCGTGCCCGAAGGGCAGAACGTCACGCTCGGCATCGGCCGCGCGGTCAAGCGCGACGCGGTGCTGGTCAAGGTCGTCACCGACGAGGGCCTAGTCGGCTGGGGCGAGGCGCACCACGGGCGCTGCCCCGGCGCGATCGCCAAACTGATCGACACCACGCTTTCGGAACTCGTGCTCGGGATGGACGCGCTCGACGTGGTTTCGGTGTGGAAGCGGGTCTACAAGATGCAGCTTTCCAGCCACGGCATGGGCGCCGCCGCCGCGCTCGCGCTCTCGGGGCTCGACATCGCGCTGTGGGACATCCGCGCCAAGGCGGCGGGAATGCCGCTCTACCGCCTGCTCGGCGGCGGCCCCAACCCGGTGAAGGCCTACGCCGGAGGGATCTCGCTCGGCTGGCAGGCGCCCGAGGCGCTCGCCGAGGAGGCGCTCGCCTACGTCGCGCGAGGCTATCGCGCGCTCAAGCTGCGCTGCGGCGACACCCCGGCGCGCGACGTCGCGCGTGTCGAGGCGGTGCGCGACGCGGTCGGGCCGGACATCGACATCCTCGTCGACGCCAACACCAACTACTCGATCGACGACTTCCGCCGCGTCGCGCCCGCGTTCGAGGCGTGCACCATCGGCTGGCTGGAGGAGCCCTTCCCGCCGCACGACCACGGCCTCTACGCCGAGGCCGCGGCCAAGACCAGCGTTCCGCTCGCGGCGGGCGAAAACCACTACACCCGCTTCGAGTTCACCCGGATGATCGAGGACGGCGCGGTGCGCTACGCCCAGCCCGATCTCTCGAAGACCGGCGGCGTCACCGAGGGGATGCGCATCGCCGCGATGTGCTCGGCGTGGAAGCTCTCGTTCAACCCGCACACCTCGGCCACCGGCATCAACATGGCGGTGTCGATCCACGCCCTCGCCTCAGTCGACATGCCGGGCTACTACGAGGCCGACGTGGCGAAGCACAACCCCTTCCGCGACCACATCGGCGGCACCGCCGACGCGCTCGACGAACAGGGCTGCGTGCGCCCGCTCGAAGCGCCGGGCCACGGCATCGCGGTGGACGAGGCGTTCGTCGACGCCCATCCCCTGATCGAGGGGCCCTGCTACGTCTGAGTCGCGGCGGCGATCGCCTCGGCGCGGATTTCCTCGGTGAGCTTGCGGCGCAGCTCGGAGAACTCCGGGCTCGCCTTGATCGTGTAGTGGCGCGGGTGCGGCAGGTCGACCGGCGTCACCGACTTGATCCGCCCCGGGCGCGCGGTCATCGTCACCACGCGCGAAGCCATGAACACCGCCTCCTCGATGTCGTGGGTGACGAACAGCACGGTCTTCTGCTCGCGCTCCCAGATGCCGAGCAGAAGCTCCTGCATCAGCCCGCGGGTCTGGTTGTCGAGCGCGCCGAAGGGCTCGTCGAGGAGGAGGATGCGCGGATCGTTGGCGAGCGCGCGGGCGATCGCGGTGCGCTGCTGCATCCCGCCCGAAAGCTGCTTCGGCCAGTGGCTCTCGAACCCCTTCAGGCCGACCTTGTCGATGTAGCTGTCGACGATCTCCCACTTCTCCTTCTCGCCCATGCGCTTCTCGCGCAGGCCGAAGGCGATGTTGTCGCGCACGGTGAGCCAGGGGAACAGGGTGTAGGACTGGAACACCATGCCGCGGTCGACGCCCGGACCGGTGACCTCCTTGCCCGCCGCGACCACCGCACCGGTGGTCGGGGTGTCGAGCCCGGCGACGATGCGCAGCAGCGTCGACTTGCCGCAGCCCGAGGGGCCGAGAATGGTGACGAAGTCGTTGCGCGCGACCTTGAGGTCGGTGGGGTGCAGCGCGGTGACCGGCGGGCGGCCGTTGGCGCCCGGAAACACCCGTGAGACGCCCGAGATTTCGAGTTCGCTCATGCCAGCCTCCAGGCGAACAGGCGGCGGTTGAGCGCCTTGAAGGCGAGATCCGAGACCAGCCCGATCAGACCGATGACGATGATGCCGAAGATGATCTGCCCGGTCGCCATCAGCGCCTGGCTGTTGATGATCATGTAGCCGATGCCCGAGGACGCGCCGATCAACTCGGCGACGATCACGTAGGTCCACGCCCAGCCGAGCACGAGGCGCAGGGTCTCGGCGATGTCGGGGGCGTTGGCGGGGATCAGCACGCGGCGGACGATGCCGGAATTGTCGGCCCCGAGGGTGTAGGCGGCCTCGACGAGATCGCGCCGGGTCGCGGCGACGCACACCGCGACCATCAGGATGATTTGGAACACCGAGCCGATGAAGATCACCAGGAGCTTTTGCAGCTCGCCGATGCCCGCCCACAGGATCAGGAGCGGCACGAACGCCGAGGCGGGCAGATAGCGGGCGAACGAGACGAAGGGTTCGAGCAGTGCCTCGACCGGCTTGTACGCCCCCATCGCGATGCCGAGCGGCACCCCCACCGCCGCCGCCATCACGAACCCGCCGACGACGCGCCAGATCGTCACGCCGATGTCGACGAGGAAGTCCTGATGGGTGAGGAGGTAGATGCCGTCCTTCAGCATCGTCGCCGGATCGGCGAGGAAGGTGGGGGACACGAACCCGCCGAAGGTCGCGATGCCCCAGGCGGAAAAGAACAGCACGAAGAACAGGATCCCGAGCAGCAGGCGGGATCGGCGTGCGATCGGTTCAAGCGGCTGCATCGCAACTCCTCGGAAGACGCCGGGGCGGAACCCGCCCCGGCTGCCGGATCACTGGATGAACGAGGTGTCGGCGAGGGTGTCGAGGTCCGGCGTCGCCTTGATGATGCCGATCTCGACGAGCAGCGCCGCCGCCTTGGCCGAGAAGGTCTTGAACTCGCCGGCGAAGAAGGCCTTGTTCGCGGCGCGGTCCTGCCACTTCAGGTGGCTCGCGGACGCGCCGAACTTCTCGGGCGTCTGCTTCACGTCCTTGCCCATGATCTCGTAGGCCTTCATCTCGTCGGCCTTGATCATCTCGAGCGCCTGGAAGTAGCTCTCGGCGAACGCCTTGGCGGCCTTGGGGTTGTCCTTGAGGAACTTCGGCGTGCAGCCGAAGGTGTCCATCACCGCCGGATAGTCGAGCGTGGTGGCGAGGATCTTGCCCTTGTCGGGCGCGCCGCGCACGGTCGAGAGGTAGGGCTCGTAGGTCATCGCCGCGTCGTTCTGCCCGGCGACGAACGCCTGGGCGGCGGGGCCCGGCTCCATGTTCACCACCTTCACGTCCTTGAGCGTCAGGCCATTCTCCTTGAGGATCCAGGCGAGGAAGAAGTAGGGCGAGGTGCCGGGCGCGGAAGCCGCCACCGACTTGCCCTTGAGGTCGGCGACCTTGGCGACGCCGGGGCGCACCACCAGGCCATCGGCGCCGTAGGACTTGTCCATCTGGAAGATCTGCTTGGCAGGCACGCCGTTGGCGTTCCAGACGACCCAGGTTTCCACGGTGGTCGCGGCGCACTGGATGTCGCCCGACGCGAGCGCGAGGTGGCGGCTCGCCTGCGGGATCTTCTTGATCGTCACGTCGAGGCCGTTCTTCTCGAAAATGCCCGCCTCCTTGGCGAGCGTGAGCGGCGCGAATCCGGTCCAGCCGGAGATGCCGATGGATACCGGGGTCGCCGCCTCGGCGGACACGGAAAACGCCGCAACCGCGGCCGCGAGATACCATCCCTTGTTCATGAGCCGATCCCTTTTTGCTTCATTTCGGAGCAACGAACGCGACTGCCTTTTATTGCGGCAGCATACCTGCGCGAAAGGGATTTTGTCTATACGTAATCCGGCCCCGAAGCCGGATCAAAGCCGCCGCAGCGCGATCGCGAAGGCAACGCTCGGGGCAAGCGCGCGGAGCGTCGCCGGAGCGTCGAAGAGGAGCGCGTCGAGCGGCCCGAGAACCTCGCCCGCGACCGCGATCTCGCCGGTCTGGCAGAGCAGGAGCCCGCCCGATTCGGGAAGATCGAGGCGCTGCCCCGCGGCCAGCTCGGCGCGCACGATCGCCTGAGCGAAACGCCCGCGCCGGGTCATCACGTTGAGATCGGTGATCGGCCCGCCGAGCAGCCGCGCCGCGGCGGGCTCGTCGGCGGAAAAGAAGAACGGCGCATCGCCGGGGCGGATTTCCGCCTCCGGCGCGCCGCCGACGGCGAGCGCAATCCCCGCGCCTTCGAGAACCGCGAAGCCGCGATCGATGCCGGGAAAGATGGAAAACTGCCCATCCTCCACCACCCCGGCCATGCTCACCCGCCAGTCGAAGCCTTCAAGATCCGATCCCTCGGGGAACACCGCCACCTCGACGGTCTCGCCCCGGCCGTTCTTCCACGGCATCCGGCGGTGCGCGGCGGCGCGAAGCACCCGCATCACCGCAGAATCCCCGGCAGGTCGAGGCCCTTCTCCCGCGCGCAGGCGAGGGCCTCGTCGTACCCCGCGTCGGCGTGGCGCATCACCCCGGTCGCGGGGTCGTTCCACAGCACCCGCCCGATGCGCCGTGCCGCGTCGTCGCTGCCGTCGCAGCAGATCACCATGCCGGCGTGCTGCGAGAAGCCCATGCCGACGCCGCCGCCGTGGTGCAGCGACACCCACGTCGCGCCCGAGGCAACGTTGAGGAGCGCGTTGAGAAGCGGCCAGTCGGAAACCGCGTCGGAGCCGTCCTTCATCGCCTCGGTCTCGCGGTTGGGCGAGGCGACCGAGCCGGAATCGAGGTGGTCGCGCCCGATCACGATCGGCGCCTTGAGTTCACCCTTCGCCACCATCTCGTTGAACGCGAGGCCGAGGCGGTGGCGGTCGCCGAGGCCGACCCAACAGATCCGCGAGGGCAGCCCCTGGAAGCAGATCCGCTCCTTCGCCATGTCGAGCCAGGTGTGGAGATGCGGATCGTCGGGAATCAGCTCCTTCACCTTTTCGTCGGTGCGGTAGATGTCCTCCGGGTCGCCCGAGAGCGCCGCCCATCGGAACGGCCCGACGCCGCGGCAGAACAGCGGCCGGATGTAGGCGGGCACGAAACCGGGAAAGGCGAAGGCGTTCGCGAGCCCTTCCTCGAACGCCATCTGGCGGATGTTGTTGCCGTAGTCGAAGGTCGGCACCCCGGCCTCGGCGAAGGCGAGCATCGCCGCGACGTGCTCCTTCATCGACGCACGCGCGGCGGCCTCCACCGCCTTCGGCGCGGTCTCGCGCTTGTCGCGCCAGTCGGACATCGTCCAGCCCTTCGGCAGGTAGCCGTTGATCGGGTCGTGGGCGGAGGTCTGGTCGGTGAGGAGATCGGGGCGGACGCCGCGCCGCGCCAGCTCGGGCAGCACCTCGGCGGCGTTGCCGAGCAGGCCAACCGACTTCGCCTCCCCCGCCCCGGTCCAGCGCGCGATCATCGCGAGCGCCTCGTCGAGGCTCTCGGTGCGGGCGTCGAGATAGCGGGTGCGCAGGCGGAAGTCGATGCTGTCGGTGTTGCACTCGACCGCGAGGCAGCACGCCCCCGCCATCACCGCCGCGAGCGGCTGCGCGCCGCCCATGCCGCCGAGCCCGGCGGTGAGGATCCACTTGCCCTTGAGGCTGCCGCCGTAGTGCCGCCGCCCGGCTTCGACGAAGGTCTCGTAGGTGCCCTGCACGATCCCCTGGGTGCCGATGTAGATCCACGACCCGGCGGTCATCTGGCCGTACATCATCAGGCCCTTGCGGTCGAGTTCGTGGAAGTGGTCCCAGGTCGCCCAGCGCGGCACCAGGTTGGAATTGGCGATCAGCACGCGCGGCGCGTCGGCATGGGTGCGGAACACCCCGACCGGCTTGCCCGATTGCACCAGCAGAGTCTCGTCATCGTCGAGGCGCTTGAGCGTCTCGACGATGCGGTCGAAGTCGTCCCAGGTGCGCGCGGCGCGGCCGATGCCGCCGTAGACCACGAGTTCGTGCGGGTTCTCGGCGACCTCCGGGTCGAGGTTGTTCATCAGCATCCGGAGCGGCGCCTCGGTCAGCCAGCTCTTGGCGTTGAGTTCGGGGCCGCGCGGCGCGCGGACGGTGCGGAGGTTGTGGCGCGGATCGGTCATGGGGACGTCCTCAGAGATCGGGCAGCAGCGCGGGGGAGACGACGGTCTCGAAGCCGCCGTCGGCGATCAGGTCGGCGGCGATCTTGAGGTCGTCGGCCATATAGCGGTCGTCGTCAAGCGTCGGCACGCGGCGGCGCAAGGCGGCGATCGCGTTCGAGAGCTCGGGCGAGGTCGCGAGCGGCGCGCGCATCTCGACGCCCTGCGCGCCGGTCAGCGCCTCGATGCCGAGGATGACGAAGAGGTTGCGGGTCATCCGCAGGAGCCGCCGCGCGCCGTGGCACGCCATCGAGACGTGGTCCTCCTGGTTGGCGGAGGTCGGCGTCGAATCCACCGAGGCGGGATGCGACATCTGCTTGTTCTCGGACATCAGCGCCGCCGAGGTGACCTCGGCGATCATCAGGCCCGAGTTGATTCCCGGACGCTTGGCGAGGAACGCGGGCAGGCCGCAGTTGAGCGCGGGGTCGACGAGGGTGGCGATGCGGCGCTGCGCGATCGCGCCGATCTCGCACACCGCGAGGGCGATCTGGTCGGCGGCGAAGGCGACCGGCTCGGCGTGGAAATTACCGCCCGAGAGCACCGAGCCGTCGGCGAGCACGAGCGGATTGTCGGTCACCGCGTTGGCCTCGATTTCGAGGGTCCGGCCCGCCTGCCGCAACAGGTCGAGACACGCGCCGCCGACCTGCGGCTGGCAGCGCAGGCAATAGGGATCCTGCACCCGCGCGTCGCCGTCGATATGGCTGGCGCGGATGCCCGAGCCTTCGAGCAGGCCGCGCAGCGCGGCGGCGACGTCGATCTGCCCCCGGTGGCCGCGCAGGGCATGGATCTCGGGGTGGAACGGCGCGGACGAGCCCATCGCCGCGTCGGTGGAGAGCGCGCCGACCACCAGCGAGGCGCGCAGCGCCCTATGCGCGCGGTAGAGCCCGGCGAGGGCGAGCGCGGTCGAAACCTGGGTGCCGTTGATCAGCGCGAGGCCTTCCTTGGCCGCGAGCGTGACCGGCTTGAGCCCCGCCTTGTCGAGCGCGGCGGCGGCGGGCATCCGCACCTCGCCGAACCACGCCTCGCCATGGCCCATCATCGCCGCGGTCATGTGCGCGAGCGGCGCGAGGTCGCCCGACGCGCCGACCGAACCCTGGCGCGGGATCACCGGCACGATGCCGGTGGCGAGCATCGCCTCGAGCAGGCGCGCGGTTTCCACCCGCACCCCCGAAGCGCCGTGGCCGAGCGAGATCAGCTTCAGCGCCATCACCAGCCGCACGATGCCGGGCGGCAGCGGTTT
>QKGW01000005.1 GCA_003250275.1 Alphaproteobacteria bacterium | reverse complement strand
GGCGCGGCCGCGCATCCAGCGCCAGTCCGCCCCCTTCACCAGAAGAATATAGACCGGCACGCCGAGCCCGCCCGCGACGTGCAGCACCGCGGTGTCGACCGAGATCACCGCGTCCATCTGCGCGACCAGCGCGGCGGTGTCGGCGAAGTCGCCGATCTCGGGCGCAAGGTCGATCCACCCCGAGCCCTCGGGAATGTCCTTCGCGCGGGAATCCGCCTGAAGGCTGTAGACCGCGACATCGAGCCCGGCGAGCGCGTCGGCGATCAGGCGCGGGTCGATGGCGCGGCTGCGCGGCTTCGGCTTGTCGCCCCAGACCACGCCGATGCGCGGCCGTCCGCCCGCGTCGGGCAGCTCCGGCGCGCGCGGCGCGCGCAGATAGGGGAACGGCCCCGGCACGGTCTCGGGGCGGATGCCGAGCAGGCCCGGCAGGCTCATCATCGGGATCTCGGCGACGCAACCGTCGGGACACCCCGCCTCGGCGGTGACCGCGGCGACCCCGGCGACGCCGCCGAGGAGACGATGCAGCGGCGCGGGCGCGCTCACCACCACCGGCGCACAGGCGCGCTCGGCGGCGAGGCGGACGAAACGGACGAACTGGATGTGGTCGCCGAGCCCCTGCTCGCCGCGCACCCACAGGCGCGCCCCCTCGGGCAGCGGCTCGCCGCGCCAGCGCGGGCAATCGGCGGCAGGATAGGCCTCCTGAAACACCGGGCGGCGCCAGCGCCACTCGTATTCCGGCCAGGCGTCGTCCCACGCCCCGGCGAGCAGGTTGGCGAAGGCGCGGCTCATGTGCGCCTCGACGTCGTCGGGGTCGGCCGCGAGCGCGCGCGCCGCGGCTTCGCGCGCCTCCTCGCAGCGGTTGAGGTCGACGAGCGCGGCGGCGAGGTTGGCCCACGCGGTGGCGCTGCCGCCGCGCGCCTCGGCGACGGCGCGGAGATGGGGCTCGGCCTCGTCCGGGCGCAGCAGCGTCATCAGGCAGGTGCCGAGGCTTTCGGCGTGGTCGACGCTCGGGTCGAGCGCGTGCGCGGCGGCGAGGTGCGGCAGCGCCGCATCGGTGCGGCCCTGGCGCAGCAGTGCGAGCCCGGCGGCGTGGCGCATCGCCGGATCGTCGGGGCGCGCCGCGGCGACCCGCGACAGCTGATCCGCGGCGGCGGCCAGGCGGCCCTGGCTTTCGAGCGCGCAGCCGAGGATGTAGCGCGCATCGAGATCGCCGGGGTCGGCGGTGAGCGCCGCACGCGCCGCCTCGGCGGCGGCCTCGTCGAGCCCGGCTTCGAGATAGCCGAGGGCGAGAATCAGCTCCTTGCGCACGCGGCCATCTCCTCTTCGTACCGCGACGGGCCGAGGCCGCAGCGCGGCCCTTCGGCGCACCAAGTCCGCCACATCTCGCGATACGCCGCTTCCACCGCGCGCGTCAGGCCCGGCGCGTCGCAGAGTTCGGATGCGACGAAGCGGCGGTGCACCTCGGGCCGCAGCGCCGAAAGCTCGGCGCGCCGCCCCGCCCACGCGACCGCGCGGCGGACGTAGTCCTCGACCGAATCCGCGAGGAAATCGTCGGCGAGACCGGCGGCGGTGAGCAGACTTTCGCCGACGCGCGCGCAATGGCGGTCGCCCTTGAGGCCGAGCACCGGCGCGCCGACCGACAGCGCCTCGCAGGTGGTGGTGGTGCCGTTGTAGGGGAAGGTATCGAGCGCGAGGTCGAGCTCGTTGTACATTTCGAGATGCGAGCCGAGGGTGCGGGCGAAGCCGCGCAGCGCGATGCGCACGGTATCGACGCCGCGCGCCGCGAACGCGCCCTCGACCCACGCCCGCGCCGCGGCGGAAGCGAACTGGTTGGCCTTGAGGAACAGCCGCGCCTCGGGCACCGCGCGGAGGATTTCGGCCCAGGCGTCGAACACCCGGTCGTTGAGCTTGAGCGCGGTGTTGAAGGTGCCGAAGGTGAACGGCTTGTCCGCCGCGATCGGACCGGGGCCGACCGCGGGCCGGTCGGGTTCGAGGCGGTAGGCGAGAAAGGCGCGCGGCAGGCGCACCAGGGTCTCGGTGGCGAACGCCTCCGCGCCCGGCGGATCGGTGATCGCGTCGACGATGCGGTAGTCGATCCCCGGCATTCCGGTGGTGTCGGGATAGCCGATGTAGTTGACCTGCACCGGCGCGGCGCGTTGGCGCAGCATCGAGAGGCCGTTGTTGCCGGTGTGCCCGGCGAGGTCGACGAGAATGTCGATGCCGTCGTCGGCGACGCGCGCACGCAGTTCGGCGGGGGTCATCCACGAGGCGTCGCACCAGTGGTCGGCGGTGTCGATCAGCCATTCGGTGACCCGGTCGCGGGTGCTCGAAAGCCCGTAGGCGAACACCTCGAACGCGCGCCGATCGTGCTCGGCGAACAGCGCCATCGCGAAGAACATCACCGAATGGGCACGGAAATCGGGCGAGACGTAGCCGATCCGCAACCGGCGTTCCGGATCCGGCGGGTTGGCGAGGCGCCACGCCGGATCCTCGCCGCGCCCGCCGAACCGTTCGCCGAAGGCGCAGTGCGCGGCGAACACCTCCTCGGCGCTGCGCTCGGGGTCGTAATGCAGCGCGTAGAGATGGTTCTCGGCGTAGCGGTCGGCGCTCGGGCCGAGCGGCGCGGCGGCGCGGGCGAAGCACGCGAACGCCTCGCGCATCTTGCCGCGGTTGAGGGTGGTGAGGCCGAGCAGATCGTTGATCGCGGAAAAATCCGGGCGCAGCGCCAGGGCGCGGCGGGCGACGTCTTCCGCCTCGTCGTAACGGTGGCGGCCATGCAGCAGCGCGGCGAGCTGGTAATGGGCGTCGAAGCAGCGCGGATCCTCGGCGATCAGCACCTCGAGCTGGGCTTCCGCGTCGTCGTGGCGCGACATCCGGGTGAGCGCGTCGGCGCGGCGCAGCTTGGCGTCGCGGTGGCGCGGGCGGATTTCGAGGGCGCGCGCCAGCCCCGCCTCGGCGGCTTCGAGATCGCCGCGGTCGAGGGC
>QKGW01000556.1 GCA_003250275.1 Alphaproteobacteria bacterium | reverse complement strand
GCGGCGCCCGGAGTGCGATCACTGCGGCGCGGCGGGCGGGCGCAGGGATTCGAGGACGTGGACCATGTACACCACCGCAACCACCGGCGCGATCACCCCGATGAAGGGGACCGCCATGCCGACGGCAAACAGTGCGCCCGCGCACCACAGTCGAAGGAAATGCTGTTTGCGCAACGCCTGGGCCCGTTTCAGGTCCATGCGCCGAACCGCGACCATCTCGAAGTATTCGACCGACACAAGATACCCGTTGACCGCGATGAATACAAAGATATTCAAGCCGGGGATGACGAAGGTCAACAATAGGGCGAACAGGTTGAACGCGAGCGTCTTGAGCGCGAAGTTGATCGTGCCGACGACGATTTCCCCGACCGGCTGGGCGCGCCCCGGGCCGCGCTCCGGGTAGTGGATGATTTCGGTGCGGCGCGCGAGCGGCTCGGCGAACAAGCCGACCAGAACGGTGACGAGCGCGGGGTAGATCATCCCGCCGAGGATCAGCGCGAGCACGCCGCCCAACGCCGCGATCACGGTGTTGACGCTGTCCCAGCTGGTTTCGGAGAGCAGCGAAAGCCCCCACCACACCCCGCCGACGACGGCGATGTAGAGTGCGAGCGCAAGCCCGATGCATTTCCACAGCACGCCGCGGGTGCCGCGGTCGCCGAGCTGCGAGAGCGAAGTCATCAGGGTGTCGAGCATGGGGCCTCCGGGGAACCGCGATCCGGTGTCATCGTGCTGAAACCGCGGATCGCTTGTGATTGGCGGGCGGCTCTGTATACTGCCGCCAAATTTCTCGAACCGGACGGATCAGGAGAACGCCAATGTCATCGGCTCTTTCCCCGAGCCTCGACGTGGTCGCCGTGGGCAATGCGATCGTCGACGTGCTCGCGCACGCGGACGACGCCTTCCTCGAAGCGCACGGCATGGCCAAGGGCGTGATGACGTTGATCGATGCCGACCGGGCGGAGGCAATCTATCGCGCCATGGGGCCGGGTGTCGAGTGTTCGGGCGGATCGGCGGCCAACACCGCCGCGGTGATCGCCGCGCTCGGCGGCCGCCCCGCCTACGTCGGCAAGGTGCGCGACGACCTCCTCGGCGCGGTGTTCCGCCACGACATCGAGAACGCCGGCGTCGCCTTCGCCTGCAAGGCCGCCGCCGACGGCGTCTCCACCGCGCGCTGCCTGATCCTCGTCACCCGCGATGCGCAGCGCACGATGAACACCTACCTCGGCGCCTGCCGCGAACTCGCCGAAGCCGATATCGACGCCGACCTCGTCGCCTCCGCCAAGGTGGTCTATCTCGAAGGCTACCTGTGGGACGAAGACAACGCCAAGGCCGCGATGCGCCGCGCCTCCCGGATCGCCCGCGCCGCCGGGCGCGAGGTGTCGCTGTCGCTGTCCGATCCGTTCTGCGTCAACCGCCACCGCGCCGAGTTCCAGGACCTCGTGCGCGACGAGGTGGACATCCTCTTCGCCAACGAGGAGGAAGCGCTGGCGCTGTTCGAATCCACCGACTTCGAGGATGCGCTTGCCGCCATCCGCCCCCATGTGAAGCTCGCGGCGATCACCCGCGGCGCCAAGGGGTGCGTCGTCATCTCCGGCAACGCCACCCACACCGTGGCGGCCCAGCCGGTCTACGACGTGGTCGATACCACCGGAGCCGGCGACGCTTTCGCCGCCGGTTTCCTCCGTGCCCATACCCAAGGCTTCGGTCCCGAAGTCTGCGGACGCCTCGGCAACATGGCGGCGGGACGGATCATCACCCATTTCGGGGCCCGGCCGGAGCGGCCGATGGCAGATCTCTACGTTCAGGCGACGGCATAACCGCCCCGCCCTCTTTTGACAGGATGGACCTCAGATGCAGCGTCGCAATATTGCGATCATTGCGCACGTCGACCATGGCAAGACTACGCTGGTCGATAATCTTTTGAAGCAGAGCGGCACCTTCCGCGCCAACCAGGCGGTGGCGGAACGGGCCATGGATTCCAACGACCTCGAACGCGAGCGCGGCATCACCATTCTCGCCAAGTGCACGTCGGTGCTGTGGAACGACATCCGCATCAACATCGTCGACACCCCCGGCCACGCCGACTTCGGCGGCGAGGTGGAGCGCATCCTCGACATGGTCGACGGCGTGGTGGTGCTGGTCGACGCGGCGGAAGGCCCGATGCCGCAGACCAAGTTCGTCGTCGGCAAGGCGCTCAAGCTCGGCCTCAAGCCGATCGTGGTGATCAACAAGGTCGACCGCGGCGACGCCCGCCCCGACGAAGTCCACGACGAGGTGTTCGACCTCTTCGCCGCGCTCGACGCGAACGAGGAGCAGCTCGACTTCCCGATGCTCTACGCGGTCGGCCGCGACGGCTGGGCGGTCAAGGCGCTCGACGACGAGCGCAAGGACCTCACCCCGCTGTTCGAGCTGATCGTCGCGCATGTGCCGCCGCCGGCCGCCGACGTCTCGAAGCCGTTCCGGATGCTCGCCACCACGCTCGAAGCCGACCCCTACCTCGGCCGCGTGCTCACCGGCCGCATCGTCGACGGCACCCTCGTCCGCAACCAGGCGATCAAGGCGCTGCACCGTAACGGCGACCTCGTCGAGCAGGCGCGCGCCAGCCAGATCCTCGCCTTCCGCGGCCTCGAGCGGGTGCCGGTGGATAGCGCCGAAGCGGGCGACATCATCGCGCTCGCGGGCTTCACCGATGCCACCGTGGCCGACACCCTCTGCGCGCCCGACGTCACCGAGCCGCTCGCCGCCCAGCCGATCGACCCGCCGACCCTGGCGATGACCTTCTCGGTCAACGATTCGCCGCTCGCGGGCCGCGAAGGCACCAAGGTCACCGGCCGGATGATCGGCGACCGCCTCAAGCGCGAAGCCGAGGGCAACGTCGCCCTCACGGTGAAGGAAAGCGCCGACCGCGACGCCTTCGAAGTCGGCGGCCGCGGCGAGCTTCAGCTCGGCGTGCTGATCGAAACCATGCGCCGCGAAGGCTTCGAGCTT
>QKGW01000509.1 GCA_003250275.1 Alphaproteobacteria bacterium | reverse complement strand
GGCAGGTCGGCTCTTCGGCGCCGGTCTCGATCGTGCCGACCGTGTAGACCGCCTCGCCCGCCGCTTCGAGCGCGGCGGTGACTTCCGCGGCCTTCTCGGGGGCGACGACCACGACCATGCCGATGCCGCAGTTGAAGGTGCGCAGCATCTCGGGCAGCGCGACGCCGCCCTGTTCGGCGAGCCATGCGAACACCGGCGGAACCGGGAAAGCGCTGCCGTCGATCACCGCATGCAGGCCCTTGGGCAGCACGCGCGGCACGTTTTCGGTCATGCCGCCGCCGGTGATGTGGGCGAAGCCCTTCACCCCGCCCGCCTTGATCGCGGCGAGGCAGCTCTTCACGTAGATCCGCGTCGGGGTGAGCAGCGCCTCGCCGACGCTCTTGCCCGGCGCGAAGGGCGCCGCGTCGGCGAAGCCCAAGCCCGAGCGCTCGACGATGCGGCGCACCAGCGAGAATCCGTTGGAATGGACGCCGTGCGAGGCGAGGCCGAGGATCACGTCGCCCGCGGCGACGGTGCGGCCGGTGATGATGTCGGCCCGCTCGGCCGCGCCGACGCAGAAGCCCGCGAGGTCGTAGTCGCCGTCGGCGTACATGCCCGGCATCTCGGCGGTCTCGCCGCCGATCAGCGCGCAGCCGGCCTGGCGGCAGCCCTCGGCGATGCCCGCGACGATCGCGCGCCCGGCTTCCACCGATAGGTGGCCGGTGGCGAAGTAGTCGAGGAACAGGAGCGGCTCGGCGCCCTGGACGACGAGGTCGTTGGCGCACATCGCGACGAGGTCGATGCCGACGTAGTCGTGGATGCCGGTTTCGATCGCGATCTTGAGCTTGGTGCCGACGCCGTCGGTGGCGGAAACCAGGATCGGATCCTGGAAGCCCGCCGCGCGCAGGTCGAAGAGCGCGCCGAAGCCGCCCAACTCGGTGTCCGCGCCCGGGCGCATGGTCGAGCGCGCCAGCGGCTTGATCGCCTCGACGAGGGCATCGCCGGCATCGATGTCGACGCCTGCATCGCGGTAGCTGAGGCCGTTGTCGCCCCGGCCGTTCTCGGGAAAACTGGAAATGGCCGCCTCTTTTGTTAGAGTGGTGTCGCGCGTCGCGGAAAATTTCCCGCGAACGCGGTTGAACCATACGGTTTCTGACGCCTTTTTGCAAAGGCGCTCGCGCGGGATTTTCCGCCGTGCGGGATAGGCAGCGAGAGGGGATGGGAATGGGTCGCGGGTTGCGCGCCATGCTGGTGGCGGCTCTGGGTGCGGTGCTGTTGACGATCGGCGGCGGCGAGGCTTGGGCGGATGCGTATACCGTGCCGGGCGTGCGCGTCGACGTGCGCGCCGCATCGGCCGCGCAGGCGCGCGAACAGGCGCTGCGCCAGGGGCAGGTCGAGGCGTTCCGTCGGATGGTTGCGGTGATCGTTTCCGAAGCCGACCGCGCGCGTCTGGCCGAGCCTTCCGCCGATCAGGTCGAGACGATGGTGAACGACGTCGCGGTCGCCGACGAGCGCGCCTCAGCCACCCGCTATATCGCCAACATGACGGTCGCCTTCGACCCCGTGCGGGTGAACGCCTATCTGCGCGCTCAGGGGGTTGCGGCGGCGCGGCCCTCCGACGAAAGCGTGATCCTCCTCGGCGTCTACCGCGACGCTCCCGGCGCCGCGCCGCAACTGTGGGAGGATACCAATCCCTGGCGTCCGCTCCTGACCCAGACCGCGGTGTCGCGTGGGCTGTTCCCGGTGGTGGTGCCGCTCGGCGACCTCGAGGACGTCACCCAGGTGCCCGCCGAGAAGGCGCTCGCGCTCGACGCCGCCGGCCTCGACGCGCTGATGGCCCGCTATAGCGCCGACGCGGTGGTGGTGGCCGAGGCGGTGATGAAGCCGGGGCAGGGCGCGAGCCTCACCCTCAAGGGCTATCCGCGCCCGGTCGCGCCCGGCCTCGCGCGGCTCGAATCGCCGGTTGCCGACGATACCTCCGCCGCGCTCGGGGACCTCGCCGCGCACGCGGTGCTCGCGGTGGCGCGCGCCGCCAAGCCGCAGACCGGCGGCACGATCATCGGCGAGGTCGATCAGCTCGCGATTCTCGTGCCGGTGCATGGCCTTGCCGACTGGGTGCGCGTCGACCGCACCCTGCGCGCGCTCCCCGGCGTGCGCAACGTCGTGCTGCGCGCCTCGCGCCCCGACGTGGTGCAGGCGGCGGTGCAGTATTCCGGCAGCGCCGACGCGCTCAGCGCCGCGATGGGCCGGGTCGGCTTTGCGGTGACGCCGCGCGAGGGCTATTGGGAAGTCGTTCCCGGCGGCGAGCCGGCGACGCCGCAGCCGCGATGACCGACAAGCTGATCCGCAGCAAGACCCTGCGCGGCTGGCTGATCGCGCTGGTCGCGTTCTTCGTGGTGCTTTACGTGCTGCGCGGGATGCTGCTGCCGTTCGTCGCCGGTTTCGCGCTCGCCTACTTCCTCGATCCGCTCGCCGACAAGCTCGAAAACGCTGGGATGCGCCGCACCCCGGCGGTGGTGACGATCACCGTCGGCTTCATGCTCGTGGTCGCCGGGCTGCTGGTGGTGCTGGTGCCGGTGATCCAGGCGCAGATCGTCGCGCTGATCGAGAACGCGCCGGGCTACGCCGACCGCGCCTGGCAGGAACTGCGGCCGCACGTCGACTGGCTGGTGGCGCACCTCCCGCCCGAGCAGGTCAAGTCGATCGAAAGCTCCGCCGCCAACTTCGCGGGGAGCGCGGTCAACTGGGTCGGCGGCTTCGCCAAGGGCGTGCTCAAGCAGAGCTTCGCGGTGATCAACGTGATCTCGCTGATCATCGTCACCCCGGTGGTGACCTTCTACCTGCTGCGCGACTGGGACCACATGGTCGCGCAGATCGACGGCTGGCTACCGCGCGCTCAGGTGCCGGTGATCCGCGCGATGGCGCGCGACATCGACACCACCCTCGCGGGCTTCCTGCGCGGCCAGGCGACGGTGTGCCTCTGCCTCGCCGCGATCTACGGCGGCGGGCTTTCGCTCGTCGGGCTGGAGGCGG
>QKGW01000161.1 GCA_003250275.1 Alphaproteobacteria bacterium | reverse complement strand
GATCACCGACGCCTCGGTGACCTCGCGGGTACACTTCCTCAACGAACCCTTCTCCGTCGCCGATGCCGAGGCGCTGATCGCCCAGGGCGAGAGCGGGCACCGCTTCTTCGGCGTGTGGGACCGCGGGAGCGGCGAGCTTCTCGGCGTCGTCGGGGCCAACCCCAAGGGCGCGTACGAGACCGAGGTCGGCTACTGGTTCGCGGCGCGGGCGCGCGGGCGCGGCATCGCCGCCGAGGCGGTGGAGGCGATGATCGCGGCGCTCGCCGACGTGCTGCCGACCAGCCGCATCGTCGCCGAATGCGTGCCCGACAATCTCCCGTCGTGGAAGCTCCTCGAACGCGTCGGCTTTCACGCCACCGGGCGCAAGGGTGCGCGGCCCGGCCGCGAGCTGCTGTCCTGGCGTGCGCCCGAGGGTTGCTATCGTTTCGACGTGTGCTGAAAGGCTCAGGCGAGCCCGGTCATTTCCGAGCGGATGCGCTGGCGGAGGATGTCGATCGGCATCCACTGCCCCTTCGCCTTGAAGTGCCAGAAGGTCCAGCCGTTGCATGACGGCAGGCCCTGCACCGCGGCACCGACCTGGTGGATCGAGCCCTTCACGTCCGCCGCGACGAGGGTGCCGTCGGAGCGCACCTTGGCGGCGTAGCGCTGGCGGGAATCGGCGAGGAGGTCGCCGGGGACGATGAGACCGCGTTCGAGCACCGCGCCGAAGGGCACGCGCGGCTCGGTCTTCTTGTTGAACAGCTTGATCGCTTCCGGATCGGCCTGGGTGATCGCGTTGATGCGCGCCCGCGCGCCCGCGATGTAGGTGTCGTCCTGGTCGAAGCCGACGAAGCGGCGGCCGAGGCGCTTGGCGGCGGCGCCGGTGGTGCCGGTGCCGAAGAACGGATCGACGATCAGGTCGCCCGGCTTGGTCGCGGCGAGGATGATGCGGTAGAGCAGCGCCTCGGGCTTCTGCGTCGGGTGGAGCTTCGCGCCGTCGTCGCCCTTGAGGCGCTCGGTGCCGGTGCAGAGCGGCAGCAGCCAGTCGGAGCGCATCTGCAGGCCTTCGTTGAGGTCCTTGAGCGCTTCGTAATTGAAGGTGTAGCGCGCGTCCTTCGACTTCGCGCACCAGATCAGGGTCTCGTGCGCGTTGGTGAAGCGCGTGCCCTTGAAGTTCGGCATCGGGTTCGACTTGCGCCAGACGATGTCGTTGAGGATCCAGAAGCCGAGGTTCTGGAGCGTCGCGCCGACGCGGAAGATGTTGTGGTAGCTGCCGATCACCCAGAGCGTGCCGTCGTCCTTGAGGATGCGGTGCGCCGCCTTCAGCCACTCGGTCGAGAAGCGATCGTAGGCGGCGAAGCTCTCGAACTGGTCCCACGCATCGTCGACGCCGTCCACCCGCGAGTTGTCGGGGCGCAGAAGCTCGCCGCCCAACTGCATGTTATAGGGCGGATCGGCGAACACCATGTCGACGGACTTCTCCGGCATCGCGTTCATCAACGCGATGCAATCGCCATGATGGATGGTGTTGGGCGCGAATGCGATCATTGGGGCACCATGCCGCGTCCCCGAGTCGCCGTCAAGAATTGCTTGGAGTCAGCAGCTTGCGGATCGGTGCGAACGACTTCCGGTGGTGCTCGGTGACGCCCAATGTCAAGAGTCCGCGCTGATGTTCGGCGGTTCCGTAGCCCGCGTTCGAGCACCACCCATAGCCCGGATGCACCGCATCCAGCCCCAACATGATGCGGTCGCGGTAAACCTTGGCGATGATCGAAGCGGCGGCGATCGAGGCCGAGACGGCATCGCCGCCGATCACCGGAGTGGCCGGACAAAAAATTCCCGGCGGGCACTTGTTGCCGTCGATCAGGGCGTGCGCGGGGGCGATCGCGAGGGTTTCGAGCGCGCGTCGCATCGCGAGGAAGGTCGCCTGGAGGATGTTGAGCGCGTCGATCTCGGCCACCGACGCCTCGCCGATCGCCCAGATCACCCCGTCGCACGCGGTCAGCTCCGCGCTCAGGCGTTCGCGTTTGGCGACCGAGAGTTTCTTGGAATCGTTGACCGCCGCGAGCAGCCCGGCGGGGATGCGCTCGCGCACCAGGATCGCCGCGGCGGCGACCACCGGACCGGCCCAGGGACCGCGCCCGACTTCGTCCACCCCCGCGACCGGCGCCGCGCCGCAGCCGTCCTCCCAGAGGAAGTCCGGCATCATCGCACCTCGCGATGGGCTAGGCGGGCCTCGGGGCGGTCGAGCGGCGCGTAGAGCGGCCAGTGGCCGTTGGCGACGGCGTCGAGCGAGGGCGCGTCCTGGTCGAGGCGCAGGCGGTAGATCCACAGGTTGGCCATGATCCGCTCGATGAAACGCCGGGTCTCGCGCGAGGGCAAGGCCTCGATGAACAGCAGCGGATCGTTGCCCGCGCGGGCCTTGTCGCGCCAGACCACGAGGTTGCCGGGGCCGCCGTTGTAGGCGACCGCGAGGTAGAACAGGTTGCCGCGCACCGAGCCGTCGGCGAGCAGGCGGTTGAGGTAGCGCTGGCCGAGGGCGAGGTTGACGCCGGGGTCGAGCAGGCTCTCGGAATCGATCGCGCCGCCGGTGATGAAGCGCGCGGTGGCGGGCATCAGCTGCATCAGCCCGCGCGCTCCGGCGCGGCTGGTGGCGCGGGCGTCGAAGCCGGATTCCTGGCGGGTGAAGGCGTAGACCAGGGCGCGGTCGATCTTCCAGCCGTCGTTGGGCTGCCACGCCGGCACCGGGTAGCGGGCGTTGTCGTAGCTCACTCCCTCGCGGCGCTGCATCTCGGCGCACAGGCGGATCGACAGCCCGGCGAGCCCGCCCGCGTCGGCGACCGCGACGATCGCCTGCTGGGTGGTCGGGTCGACGTTGGGGAAGAGCTGGCGGAGTTCGGCCTCCGCCGCGTCCGCCTCGCCGATCTGCAAAAGCGCCATCGCGCGCCGCCCGCCGGGGTACTGCGCGAGGGTTTCGCGGTCGTCGCGCGAGAGCGATTCGACGTCCCAGCCGAAGCCGATCGGCAGGCCGAGAGCGCGCCGCGCGATCAGGC
>QKGW01000254.1 GCA_003250275.1 Alphaproteobacteria bacterium | reverse complement strand
GCGACGAACGCGAAGATCGCGCGCGCGGTCCTCAACGCCCAGGGCGGCCTCGCGCTCGAACAGGCGCAGGACGGCATCCGCGCGTCCTATCGCGGCGATCTCGAACTCGCGAACGTGCGGGTGATCAACCGCGCCTCGTCCTCGCCGTTCGCGGGCTGGCGCTCGCTGGCGCTGCACGGCCTCGCCGCGCGTTACGACGCGGCGGGCGGAGTCGACGTCGAGACCGCGCGCGTGGTGTTCTCGAACTTCTCCGGACGGGTGCTGCTCGACGAGCAGGGCCGCCTGCATCTGCGCGACATCCTCGGCAAGGAGGCGGGCGACGCCGCCGCGTCGAAGCCGAAGCCCGAAGCCAAGGCGGCGTCCGACGCGCCGCCGGTACGCCTGCATTTCGGCCGCCTCGAACTGCAGAACGGCCAGGTCACCTACACCGACAACTTCATCACCCCGCACTACACCGCGGAGCTGACCGCGATCAACGGCACCATCGGCGCGTTCGGCACCGATGCGACCAAGGCCGCGCCGATCGACGTCGGCGCGCGGCTGACCGCGAACGGCCCGATCTCGATCAAGGGCAAGGTCAACCCGCTCGCCGCCTCGCCGTCGCTCGACCTCACCGCGCTCGCGAAGGACATCGAGCTGACCAACCTCACGGCCTATTCGACGAAGTACACCGGCTATCCGATCACCAAGGGCAAGCTCAACGTCGATCTGCACTATCGGCTCGCGAACGACCAGTTGAGCGCGGACAACCACATCTTCATCGACCAGCTCACCTTCGGCCAGCGCGTCGAAAACGACACCGCGACGCAGCTGCCGGTGCAGCTCGCAATCGCCCTGCTGACGAACGCGAAGGGCCAGATCGACGTCGACATTCCGGTCTCCGGGTCGCTGAACGATCCGCAGTTCAGCGTCGGCGGGCTGGTCTGGAACGCGATCGGGAATCTGCTGACCAAGGCGATCACCTCGCCGTTCACCCTGCTGGCGCACGCCTTCGGCGCCGGCAGCGGCGAGGATCTCGGCTACGTCGCGTTCGCGCCGGGCTCGGCGGACCTGCCCCAGGCCGCGCAGGACAAGCTCGACACGATCACCAAGATGCTGGCGGGCAAGCCGTCGGTTTCGCTCGACCTGATCGGCCGCGTCGACCCCGAGATCGACGTGCCGGCGCTGCGCGAGGCCTACGTCGAGCGGCAGGTCCGACGCCAGAAGCTCCGGGAACTGCGCAACGACGGGCAAAAGGCCGATCCGGCGACCGTGCGGGTCGAGCCGGACGAATACGCGGGGTATCTGACCGAGGCCTACCGCGCGGAGATGGCGAAGCGGCTGCAGAAGGGCCCGGCCCCGGCCAAGCCCCCGACCGTGGACGAGATGGAAGCCGCGCTCGCGGAGTCGGCGCCGGTCGATGCCGCGGGATTGACCCAGCTCGCACAGGCGCGGGTGCAGGCGGTGCGCGGCTATCTCGCGGGCAAGATCCCCGACAACCGCGTGTTCGTCGTCGCGCCGAAGCTCAACGCCGAGGGCATCGACGACAAGGGCGCGACGACGCGCGTCGGCTTCGATTTGAAGTGAGCCGCGTCCGCGGCTCGCCCCCCTCTCAAGACATCCGCCATACCGAAAATTCGCGCCCAGGGTGATTGCCGTCCCTGGGCGCGAACCTTTTGGTGAATGGCCCTATCGGGTGTAGGATAATTCGATCCTGCCTGGAGCGAGGGAGGGGGAAGATGCCGAAACGGGGATCCTCCACCAGTGCGCCGGTCATCCTCGACAGGGATGGCCTCTCCGCCCTGATCACCACGCTGAAAGCCAAGGGCTATCGCGTGATCGGCCCGCGCGCGGCCGATGGAGCGGTGATCTACGACGACATCGAGGGAATTGCCGATCTGCCCGCCGGTCTCGGAGACGAGCAGGAGGGCGGGCATTACCGCCTGACGAAGCGGGACGACGACGCCGTGTTCGGCTACACCCTCGCGCCGCAGGGCTGGAAGCGCTTCCTCCATCCGCCGCGCCAGCGCCTGTTCGCCGCGCGCCGCGACGGCGGCGGGTTGGCGATCGCGCCGCCCGAGGCCGCCGTCGCGCCGATGGCCTTCCTCGGCGTGCGCGCCTGCGAACTGGCGGCGATCGCGCTTCAGGCGCGGGTGTTCGGCGACAAGGACTACGCCGATCCCGGCTACCGCCGCCGCCACGGCGCGGCGCTGCTGATCGCGGTCGAATGCGGTGCGGCGGGAACGAACTGCTTCTGCGCGTCGACCGGAACCGGGCCGGAGGCGACCTCGGGCTACGACATCCGCCTGGTCGAGTTGAAGGGCCGCCGCTTCCTCGCCGACGCCGCAAGCGCGCGTGGCAAGGAGGTGCTCGCCGAGTTGCCCTCCGCCGAGCCCGTCCAAGCCGACCTCGACGCCGCCGCCGCGGGCCGCCGCAAGGCGCGCGCCGATCAGACCCGCGCCCTCGACACCGCCGCCGCGGCGAAACTGAAAACGGTGCCCGAGCATCCGCGCTGGGATTCGGTGGCGCAGCGGTGCCTCGCCTGCGGCAACTGCACGATGGTCTGCCCGACCTGCTTCTGCACCACCGTCGAGGACGTCACCGACCTCACCGGCGATCACGCGGAGCGCTGGCGGCAGTGGGATTCGTGCTTCTCTCTCGAATTCTCCTACGTTCACGGCGGCGCGGTGCGCACCGAGATCGGCGCGCGCTACCGCCAGTGGATCACCCACAAGCTCTCCACCTGGATCGACCAGTTCGGCACCTCGGGCTGCGTCGGCTGCGGGCGCTGCATCACCTGGTGTCCGGTGGGGATCGACATCACCGCCGAGGTGGCGGCGATCAAGGCGGCGGGAACGCGGGGAGGCTGAACATGGCCGGGACCGAAGACCTGAGCGGCACGATCGGCGCGCAGCCGTTCTTCGACGGCATCGACGCCGAACTGCGCGACCTGTTGGTCGGGTGCGCCGCGCCCATGGACTTCGCCGACGGCGACGCGCTGATCCGCACCGGCGTGATAGCGCGCGCGTTCTATCTGATCCGCGCGGGCGAGGTCGAGGTGA
>QKGW01000489.1 GCA_003250275.1 Alphaproteobacteria bacterium | reverse complement strand
TGGCGTCCCCGAGAGGATTCGAACCTCCGACCCTCGGATTAGGAATCCGATGCTCTATCCTGCTGAGCTACGGGGACTTGGGGCGGGTTATACCGCGAATGGCGCGGCGATCAAAGCGTGAATGGGCGGGCCGCCGCGGCGCCGCCGAGGTCGTGGGCGTGGGCGAAGGCATCGGCGTAGCGCACCATCGCGGCGCGGGTTCCGGGCTCGAAGGCCGAGTGTCCGGCGTCGGGCACCACCGTCATCGCCGCGCCCGGCCACGCCTGCGCGAGACGATATGCGGTGCGGATCGGGCAGACCACATCGTAGCGGCCCTGGATGATCGCGAGCGGCAGGTGCGCGACCTTCGGCACGCCGTCGAGCAACTGGCCGGGGGCGAGGAAGCCGTGGTTGCGCATGTAGTGGACTTCGAGCCGGGCGAGCGCGACGACGTCGTTGTCGACAACCTCGGGCAGACGCCAGCAGAGGTCGCCGTCGCGCGGGCCGTGGAGGCTCGAACAGGCGTGTTCGTAGGCGTTCCACATGTGCGCCGCGGGGCCGTGGACGCGCGGATCGGGGTGCGCGAGGCGGCGGGCGTAGGCGTCGAGCGGCGCGGCGCGTTCCTCCGGCGGCAGATAGGCAAGCCAGCGCGCCTCCGCCTCGGGGAAGATCTGCCCCATGCCGTGGAGGAACCAGTCGACCTCGTCGTCGCCGAACAGGAACACCCCGCGCAGGATGAAGCCGAGGCAGTGCTCCGGGTGCGCCTGGCCGTAGGCGAGCGCGAGGGTGGTGCCCCAGCTCCCGCCCGCGACCAGCCATTGGGGAATGTCGAGGTATTCGCGCAGCGCCTCGATATCGGCGATCAGATCCTGGGTGGTGTTGGCGTCGGTCGAGCCGATCGGCGTCGAGCGGCCGCAGCCGCGCTGGTCGAACAGCACGATACGGTAGCGGTCGGGGTCGTAGAAGCGCCGGTGCGCGGGCAGGCAACCGGAACCCGGCCCGCCGTGCAAATAAACCACCGGGATCGCGCCGGGGCTGCCGCACTGCTCCCAGTAGAGGCGGTGTCCCGCGTCCACCGCCAGCACGCCCGACGCATACGGCGCGATCGGCGGGTAGAGGTCCGTGGCGTGGAAGCTGTCCAAGCTCGCTCTCCCGATTGGCGGTGTCTCGCGCTAGAATGCCCGGATGGCCCAGGGGATGCATCATAGCGCACTGCGCGCACTCATGCCACGCGCGCTTGCCGCGCTGCTCGGGTTCGCGTTCTGGTGGTCCTGCGCCGCCGCCGACGACCGCTTCGCCGACCTCGCCCGCGGGCCGACGCTGCACGCCACTACGATCGGCTACGCCGCCTCCTTCGACCTCGACGACGGCACCCGCGTGCGTCTCGTCGGCATCCGCGCGCCGAAGCCCGACGCACCGCCGTTCACCGGCAAGGGCGAACCCTTGGGGGCGGAGGCGAAGGCGTTTGTCGAGAGTTTCGTGCGCGGCCACGCGCTCACCCTCTACGCCGACGCCAACCCGCGCGACCGCTACGACCGCCGCCTCGCCCACGTGGTGCGGGACGACGGTGTATGGCTGCAGCGCGCGCTGCTGGAACGGGGCCTGGCGCGGGTCTACACCTTCCCCGACAACCGTGGCCGGATCGCCGAAATGCTCGCGGCCGAGGACGCCGCGCGGCGCGCGAAACGCGGCCTGTGGGCGCTGCCCGCCTACCGCGTGCGCGCCCCCGAGGAGGCCGCTCCGGGAGGCTTCCTGCTGATCGAGGGGCGGGTTCTCGCGCAATCGCGCGGCGACGGGCCGACCTATCTCAACTTCGGCCGCACTTGGAAAACCGACTTCACCGTGCGCATCGCACCGCAGGACCGCAGGCGCTTCGGCGCGGCGATGCCCGATTACCGCGGCAAGCGCGTGCGGGTGCGCGGCTGGGTGTTCGAGAAGGACGGCCCGATGATCGACGCGACCCATCCCGAACAGATCGAGGTGCTGGAATGACCGAGACCGACCGGATGCTGGCGGGTGAGCCCTATCGCGCCGACGCGCCCGAACTGGTCGCCGCGCGCGCCCGCGCCGCCGCCTGGATGGCGCGCTACAACGCCGCCGCCGCGGCCTCGGCGGAAGCGCGCCGCGAACTCCTCCGCGAAGGGCTCGGCGAGGTCGGCGCAGAGGTCGAGGTCCGCCCGCCGTTTTATTGCGACTACGGCACCCACATCCGCCTCGGCGACGGCGTATTCGTCAACTTCGGCTGCGTCGTCCTCGACGTCGCGGCGGTCACGATCGGCGCGCGCGCCCAGATCGGCCCGGGGGTGCAGATTCTTGCCGCCGATCATCCGCGCGACCCGGCGGAACGTGCCGAGGGGCTGGAATTCGGGCGGCCGGTCGCGATCGGCAGCGACGTCTGGATCGGCGGCGGCGCAATCGTCCTGCCCGGCGTCCGCGTCGGCGACGGCGCGGTGGTCGGCGCGGGCAGCGTCGTCACCCGCGACGTGCCGGCGGGCGCGACCGTGGCCGGCAATCCGGCGCGCCCGATACGCTGAGCCTCAGTGCATCGCGGCGAAGCCGAAATCGCCCGCGATCTGGTTGAGCCAGCCGCGCAGACGTTCCGGACTCTTGGTGGATTCGTTGTCCTCGTCGAGGGCAAGACCGGCGAACACGCCGTCGTGCTCGGCCTGCGACGCCTCGAAGGCGTAGCCCTCCGCCGGCCACTGGCCGACCACCTTGGCGCCGCGGTCCCCGAAAAACTCGGCAAGCTCGCCGATCGCGTCGACGAAGCTGTCGGCGTAGCTGTACTGGTCGCCGAGGCCGAATACCGCGACGGTGCGGCCGCTGAAGTCGGCGTCGTCGAGGCGCATCATCAATTCTTCCCAGTCCGACGGAATTTCGCCCACGCCCACCGTCGGCGTGCCGACGATGAGGTAGTTGTAGCCGAGCAGGTCGTTCGGCTCGACGCGCGCCGCGTCGAGCGGCGCCGACATCGTCTCGTCGTCGAACATCGCCTTGATCTTGCGCGCCATGCGCTGGGTGGTGCCGGAATCCGAACCGTAAATCAAACCGATGCGCGCCATGGC
>QKGW01000540.1 GCA_003250275.1 Alphaproteobacteria bacterium | reverse complement strand
CATCGACGCGGTGACCGCGCTGGTGGCCAAGGCGAAGGCAGGCGACTCGGACTTCTTCCACGCCGCGCCGCGTTTGACGCCGCGGCGTCGACTCGACGAGACCCTGGCGGCGCGCAAACCGGTTCTCCGCTGGACCGTTTAACCGTCGAAGCATTCGCTATGAGCGTGCCGGACTTGTTCCGGCACGCTTTTTTGGTGTGCAGATCAGAGTATCCGCACGTTTCCTAAGCTTATTCCGAATTTAGCATGAGCGATATTTCGGGAAATGTGGTAGCTCAGGTCCCAACAATGCCCGGCGGACACAACGCCGGCAAAAGAGCCGCCAGGGGAATGGCGGACGGCTGACGGGGATGGAGATATGCAGGATCTTGCGGCGGCGCCTTCGGGCGGCGGCATCGGCGATATTCAGCAAAGTCTGGCGCAACAGCTCAGGCTGACCGATTTCGAGCGCCTGCGGCGGCGCGAGCTGTTCGGCCTCGGCGCGGACGAAGCCGCCGAACTGCGCAGTTGCCACGCCTACATCCACGCCAATCTCGACGAGATCGTCGACGCGTTCTACGCCGCGCAATCCGCGATACCCGAGATCGCCAAGATCATCGGCGACAGCGACACCATGCGCCGCCTGCGCGAGACCATGCACGCCTACATCTTCGACCTGTTCAAGGGCGCGTTCGACGCCGCCTACTGCGATTCCCGTCTGCGCATCGGCATCGTGCACAGCCGCATCGGCGTACCGATCAAGCTCTACGTCGCCTCGGTCGAGACGCTCGTGGAAATCTTGCGGCCCTACGTCGCCGCCGCGCTCGACACCGACCCCGAGCCGCGCCTCGCCGCACTGCGCAAGGCGATGCTGTTCGATTTGCACCTGGTGATGGAAACCTACCTGCTCGCGGTGTCGATCGAGGTGGAGGCGGCGAAGTACAACCTCCAGCGCTACGCCGACAGCCTCGAAAAGGTGATCGAGGAGCGCACCCGGCAGCTCCACGAACAGTCGCGCCGCGACGCGCTCACCCATCTCGGCAACTACCGCGCCTTCCACGAGGATCTGCGCCGCGAACTCGCCCGCAGCGAGCGCGAGCACCTGCCGCTGACCCTGGTGTTCCTCGACCTCAACCGCTTCAAGCTGCTCAACGACACCCACGGCCATCAGGCGGGCGACACCGCGCTGTGCGAGGTGGCGGCCTGCCTCAACCGCGCCTGCCGCGCCTCCGACCTCTCCTATCGCCTCGGCGGCGACGAATTCTGCATCATCCTGCCGAGCACCGATCTCGCCGAGGGGCGGATGTTCCTCGACCGCCTTTCGGCGTGCTGGAAGCGGCGCGACGCCGCCGGCGTCGATCTTACCGTGAGCGTCGGTCTCGCACAGGCGCAGCCGGGCGCATCGGTGCAGCCGGACGCGCTGATCCGCGTGGCGGACAAGTCGATGTACCGGGCCAAGGCGCGGGCGCGCCTCACCGGCGAACACGGCATCGATACGGGGGATGTGGTGGGGGCGTGAGCCGCCGCTACGGTTTCTCGCTTTCGCCGACCCGGCCGAAGCAGAGCGTGAGAATGCCCACCATGCACGCGGCGGTGAGCGCCAGCGCGAGGTAGATCACGAACGACACGTGGAACAGCACGGTACCGACCACCGCGGCGAGGCCGATCACCGCCAGCACGAGAAATCCCAGAACCTGCAAGGCAACGCGCACGTCGGCTCTCCTTTGGGTTGGCTTACCGCTTCCAAGATAGGCGTTCGCGCGGTGGGATAAAAGCCTCAGACGCCGAAGTAATCCCGGTACCATTCGACGAACCGCGCGACCCCCACCGAAACCGGCGTGGAGGGCGCGTAGCCGACCGCCGCCTTGAGTGCCGAGGTGTCCGCCGCGGTGGCGGGAACGTCGCCCGGCTGCATCGGCAGGAGGTTGAGTTCGGCGTTGCGGCCGAGGCAGTTCTCGAGGGTGTGGATGTAGTCCATCAGCGGTACCGGCGCGCCGCCGCCGATGTTGAAGATGCGGTAGGGGGCGATGCCGCTCGCCGAGGGATCGGGGTTCGCGACGTCCGCCCGCCACGCCGGATCGGCCTCGGCGGGCTTCGCGGCGATGCGCACGATGCCCTCGACGATGTCGTCGACGTAGGTGAAGTCGCGGGTCATCTGGCCGCGGTTGAACACGTCGATCGGCTCGCCCGCGAGGATCGCCTTGGTGAACTTGAACAGCGCCATGTCGGGGCGGCCCCACGGACCGTAGACGGTGAAGAAGCGAAGCCCGGTGGTCGGCAGGCCGAAGAGGTGGCTGTAGGAATGCGCCATCACCTCGTTCGACTTCTTGGTCGCGGCGTAGAGGCTCATCTGGTGCGCCGCACCCTGCGACTCGGTGAACGGCATCAACGCGTTGGCGCCGAACACCGAACTCGTCGAGGCGTAGACGAGGTGCTCGACCTTCGCCGCGCGGCAGCATTCGAGCATGTTGGCGAAGCCGACGAGGTTGCTCGAAACGTAGACCTCGGGGTTCTCGACCGAATAGCGCACCCCGGCCTGCGCCGCGAGGTGGATTACCCGCTCGGGCTTGTGCGCCGCGAACACCGCGTCGAGCGCCGCCTTGTCGGCGAGATCGCCGACGATGTGGGTGTAGCCCGGAAACTGCTTGAGGATCCGCACTCGCGCATCCTTGAGTGCCGGATCGTAGTAGGGGTTGTGGTTGTCGAAGCCGACCACTGCGTGGCCGTCGTTGAGCAGTCGGACGGCGGTGTGAAAACCGATGAAACCGGCCGAACCGGTGACGAGCGTGGTCATGGGATGCGATCCGTCGGTGGCGCGAAAAACGATCAGCGTTGGGTTTAGCACAGAGGTATGCCTCGGGGTAAAAAATGCAACGCGGCAATGGGGAAAGAGGCGTCGCGGGCAATCCGCGAAGGGGGCGAAAAAAGGCTACACATCCCGGTTCGAGCGTGCTATACAGCCGCCCTCACGACGTTGCCGCGGCATCGTCGGTCCCTGGTGGGGGATAGTTTAACGGTAGAACAGCGGACTCTGACTCCGTCAGTCGAGGTTCGAATCCTCGTCCCCCAGCCA
>QKGW01000419.1 GCA_003250275.1 Alphaproteobacteria bacterium | reverse complement strand
TCCTTGTCCTCGCCTTCGCGCTGATCGCGGCCGAAGCCGATCGGCGCGCGGGCGAGATCCGACGCACCGGCGTTGGTGGTGAGGATCAGGATGACGTTGCGGAAGTCCACCGACTTGCCGTTGTGATCGGTGAGATGCCCGTGGTCCATCACCTGCAGCAGCAGGTTGTAGACGTCGTTGTGCGCCTTCTCGATCTCGTCGAGCAGCAGCACGCAGTGCGGATGCTGGTCGACCGCGTCGGTGAGCAGGCCGCCCTGGTCGAAGCCGACGTAGCCGGGCGGCGCGCCGATCAGACGCGAGACGGTGTGCCGTTCCATGTACTCCGACATGTCGAAGCGGATCAGCTCGATGCCCATGGTCTTGGCGAGCTGGCGCGCCACCTCGGTCTTGCCGACGCCGGTGGGGCCGGAGAACAGGTAGTTGCCGATCGGCTTGTCGGGGTCGCGCAGGCCCGCGCGGGCGAGCTTGATCGCCGCCGAAAGCTCCTCGATCGCCTTGTCCTGGCCGAACACCATGGTCTTGAGGTCGCGCTCCAGGCTCTTGAGCGCGGTACGGTCGTCCTTCGACACCGCCTTCGGGGGGATGCGGGCGATCTTCGCCACCACCGCCTCGATGTCGGCCACCGTCACCGTGCGCCGCCGCTTGTTGGGCGCGAGCAGCATCCGCGCCGCGCCGACCTCGTCGATCACGTCGATCGCCTTGTCGGGGAGCTTGCGGTCGGCGATGAAGCGCAGCGAAAGGTCCACCGCCGCCTCGATCGCCGGCATGGTGTAGCGCACGCCGTGGAACGCCTCGTAGTAGGGCTTGAGGCCGCGCAGGATCTTCACCGCGTCGTCGCGGGTCGGCTCGGGCACGTCGATCTTCTGGAACCGCCGCACCAGCGCGCGGTCCTTCTCGAACTGATTGCGGAACTCCTTGTAGGTGGTCGAGCCGATGCAGCGCAGCGAGCCCGAGGCGAGCGCCGGCTTCAACAGGTTCGAGGCGTCCATCGAGCCGCCCGAGGTCGCGCCCGCACCGATCAGGGTGTGGATCTCGTCGATGAACAGCACCGCGCCCGGATAGCTTTCGAGTTCCTTGATCACCTGCTTCAGGCGTTCCTCGAAGTCGCCGCGATAGCGGGTGCCGGCGAGGAGCACGCCCATGTCGAGCGCGAACACCGTGGCGTCGGCGAGCACTTCCGGCACCGCGCCGTCGACGATGCGGAGCGCGAGGCCCTCGGCCAGCGCGGTCTTGCCGACGCCGGGATCGCCGACGTAGAGCGGGTTGTTCTTCGAACGGCGGCAGAGCACCTGGATCGTCCGCTCGATCTCGGAATCCCGGCCGATCAGCGGGTCGATGCGGCCCTGGCGCGCCTTTTCGTTGAGGTTGATGCAGTACGCCGCGAGCGCCTCGTAGGCGGTCTTCTGCGCGCCGCCCGACTGCGCGCCGCCGGATGCGGCGGGCTGCTCGTCGGCGCCGCGCACCGGGCGCTGCTCGGTGAGTTCGGGGTTCTTGGCGATGCCGTGGGCGATGTAGTTGACCGCGTCGAGGCGGGTCATGTCCTGCAACTGGAGGAAATAGACGGCGTGGCTCTCGCGCTCGGAGAACATCGACACCAGCACGTTCGCGCCGGTGACTTCCTCGCGGCCCGAGGACTGCACGTGGATCACCGCGCGCTGCACCACGCGCTGGAAGCCCGAGGTCGGCTTCGGCTCGGCGCCGGCGACATCGCCGACGAGCGCGGTCAGCTCGGTCTCCATGAACGCCTCGATGTCGCTGCGGAGCTTGTCGACGTCGACGCCGCAGGCGCGCAGCACCGCAACCGCGTCGCGGTCTTCGGTGAGGGCATAGAGAAGGTGTTCGAGGGTCGCGTACTCGTGTCTGCGAGCCGTCGCCTCGGCGAGAGCACGGTGGAGGCTGCGTTCCAGATTGCGTGACAGCATCGGCCTTACTCCTTTTCGATGGTGCACTGCAACGGATGCTGGTTTCGCCTGGCCAGATCCATCACCTGCCCCGCCTTGGTTTCGGCGACTTCGAAAGTGAAGACGCCGCAAACTCCGACCCCCCTGTGGTGAACCTTGAGCATGATTTCCGTCGCCTCTTCCTGGCTCTTGTTGAAAATCCGCTCCAGCACGTGCACCACGAACTCCATCGGGGTGTAGTCGTCGTTCAGTAACAGAACGCGGTACATGGAAGGGCGTTTCACCACCGCGCGCGTCTGCACGGAAACGCCGACCCGACCGTCGTCCTCGTCCGCCGCCCGTTCCTCCCCTAACCGCGGCACATTGCTCTTGTGGGACATCGCATCAACGAACTTCATGCCGACTTGCCTCCCTGCGGCGCTCCCCCGCGCCGCTTCTTCCAAATTTCATATGGGTAAATTCGGGGGGCGCGGGAAGGCCCCCCTTGTTAACAATTCCGAACCACCCTCTACCCCTATGGGAGAAAACGATTCCCCGGCGGGCGCGGCAACCCGAGCCGCCCATCCACCCCGTTTGCCGTGGCTTTCATGACAAAATCGTCAACTGACTTGGGAGTCTGCTCCGGGTAGGTCCGGTCATCCGGGTGGGCCGCGGCGAACGCCTCGCCCGAGGGCGAAAGCGGCGCGAGCACCGCCGGAAAACCGAGCGCCGCGTACGCCGCGCCGGGGTACGCCCAGGCGTGGAACCAGCGCTTGCCGTCCTTGCAGCCGGCGGCAGTCCAGAAGAAGCCGCGGCTTTCGAGCGCCACCGGCGCGGCGAGCGGCGCGAACGCGCCGTCGGCGGCGAGCGCGGCCTCGACCTTGGCGTATTCGGCGGCGCTCCAGGTGCGCTCCGTGGTCTTGCCGCGCCACGGCCAGTCCTTCGCGCCCGGCCCGATCTCGATCTCGCTCCAGTTCGGCTCGGCGTAGCGTACCTCGCGCACCGCGTAGCCGACGCCGGGCGTCTCGGTCACGTCGATCGCCCGCACGTTCTCGCCCCACACCGCGTTGTGGATCAGCCGCAGCCGCGCGAGCCCGAGCTCGCACTGCATGTCGTCGCCCGAAACGTAGGAGAACCAGGTCAACCGGCGCACCGCCGGATCGCGCACATCGCCGGTGGCGGTGCAGCCCATGAGCGCGGCCAGCGCCGCCAGTCCGAGGAACCCCTTACGCATTCGCTCTACTTTCCATGCCATTGCCGTTCCATCGATTCTGGGGTCTGGGCGGCGAATAATCCAGCCCAATCCCAGGATCCCCGCGGTTTCTCGAAAATCGGCCTGGACAGCCGAGTCGCGGATGACTTATGGTGCACCAGGATGAACTTGAGGACGGGGGAATCACACCCCTGGGTTTTGTAGAGGTTATGGCGATGAACCGGCTCGCCCTGGCATCACGGCTCGTCAGAGCATTCTCCGCCCCCGCAGCGCGGCGGCGGTCCCAACTCCTCACTCTCGCAGTCCTCGTTCTCCTCGCCACCACGCTTCCCACTTCCGCCTTCGCCCGCTACGCCGCCTTCGTCATGGATGCGGATACCGGGCAGACGCTCTATTCCGATCACGCCGAGGACCAGAACCATCCGGCCTCGCTGACCAAGATGATGACGCTCTACCTGCTGTTCGAGGACATGCAGCTCGGGCGCGTCAACCTCGACACCAAGTTCAAGGTCACCGCGCGCGCCGAACGGCAGCCGCCGTCGAGCCTCGGGCTGCGGCGCGGCGAGACGATCTCGGTGCGCGACGCGATCCGCGCGCTGATCATCAAGTCCGCCAACGACGTGGCGGTGACGGTCGCCGAGAACCTCGCGTCCAGCGAGCAGGTCTTCGCGCAGCGGATGACCAAGAAGGCGCAGTACCTCGGGATGTCGCGCACGGTGTTCAAGAACGCCTCGGGCCTGCACCACCGCCAGCAGGTGACCTCGGCGCACGACCTCGCCCGCCTCGCGCTGGCGCTGCGCCGCGACTTCCCGCGCCAGTACGCCTACTTCTCGCTGCGCGAGTTCGAGTGGGAAGGCCAGACCATCCCGACCCACAACAACCTGGTGAAATCCTATCAGGGCGCCGACGGCCTCAAGACCGGCTTCATCCAGGCCTCGGGCTTCAACCTCGCCGCCTCCGCGGTGCGCGACGGCCGCCGCCTGATCGCGGTGGTGATGGGCGGCAACACCGCCAACTGGCGCGACCGCCGCACCGCCGACCTGCTCGACCGCGGCTTCGAGGAAATCGCCTACGCCAAGGCCAAGACCCCGACCCCGCCGCTCAACCCGAAGAACCAGACCGCGGTCGCCGCGCTCGCCCGCTATTCCCAGCCGACCGGCCCCGAGCCGGTGGGCGAAGGCGACGTCGAGACCGGCCTCGACCTCGTCGGCGAGACCACCGCGCCGATGATGCAGCCGATCCCCGACCTCGCCCCCGTCCCCGCGCCCGCGCCGGAAGTCGCCGCCGCGCCGGTGGTCGAGGACGCGCCCGCCGCCGCGCCGCGCAAGCCGCACCCGCCGGTGCGCGTCGCCGCGGTGCCGCGCAAGCCGGTGGGCGGCGATTGGGCGATCCAGGTCGGCGCGTATTCGGACCGCCGCGCCGCCGAGAACGCGGCCAACGCCGCGATGTTGGCGCAGGGCGACGCCGACGGCGCCAACCCGCGCATCGAGACCTTCAAGGGCGGCTCCCGCATCCTCTACCGCGCCCGCGTCGTCGGCCTTTCGTCGACCGACGCGCAGCGCGCCTGCTCGCAGCTCAAGCGCGACGGCCGCGCCTGCATGGTGCTGCGTCCCTGATTTTCCGGAAGATCAGTCCCTGAGCACGGCGGGCGGTTCGACCCCCACCGCGACGAGGCGCGCCGCGACCTCGGCCTTGGCATGGCCGAGCGCCTCCATGGTTTCCGCCTCGCAGCGCACCACCAGCTCCGCCTGGGTGTTGGAGGCGCGCACCAGCCACCAGCCGCCCGCGATCTCGACGCGCGCGCCGTCGGTGTCGTCGAAGGCGACGCCCTCGGCGTCGAGCGCCAGGGCGATCGCGTCGGCGACGCCGAACTTCTCGTCGTCACCGCAGGGGATGCGGATCTCGGGCGTGCTCCACAGTCGCGGCAGCGCGCCATGCCAGTCGGAGAGCCGCCCCGGCCGCGCCGCGAGCGCCTGGAGCAGGCGGAGCGCGGCGTAGAGGCCGTCATCGAAGCCGTAGTAGCCGTCGGCGAAGAAGATGTGCCCGCTCATCTCGCCGGCGAGCGGTGCGCCCAATTCGGCCATGCGCGCGCGGATCAGCGAATGCCCGGTGCGGGTCATCACCGGCGCGCCGCCGAGTTCGCGGATGCGGTCGAACAGCACCCGCGAGGCCTTCACGTCGCCGAGCACCGCGCCGCCGGGGTGGCGCGCCAGCACCTCCTCGGCGAGCAGCGCGAGAACGCGGTCGCCCCAGAGGATTTCGCCCGCGTCGTCGACCACGCCGATGCGGTCGCCGTCGCCGTCGAAGGCGAAGCCGACGTCCGCCCCCGCCGCGTGCACCGCGTCGATCAGGTGCGCGAGGTTCTCGGGCACCGCCGGATCGGGGTGATGATGCGGGAACGCGCCGTCGACCGCATCGAACAGCAGGGTGTGCCGCCCCGGCAGGCCGCGCACCAGCTCGCGCACCACCGGGCCGGTCGCGCCGCTGCCGCAGTCCCACACCACGTTGAGCGGCCGCGCGAGGTCGACGCCGCGCACCAGCCGCGCGACGTAGGCTTCGAGCACGTCGTAGGACGCCACCGAGCCCTCACCCGAGACGAACGCCCCGGTCTCGGCGCGACGGCCGAGCGCGCGGATGTCCGGCCCGAACAGCGGGCGGCCGCGCAGGGTCATCTTGAAGCCGTTGTGGTTCGCCGGATTGTGGCTGGCGGTGACCATCACGCCGCCGTCGGCCCCGAGTTCGGCCACCGCGAACTGGAGCATCGGCGTCGGGCCGCAACCGATCTGGAGCACGTCGAGCCCGGTCGCGGTGAGGCCGTCGACGAGGGCGGCGGCGAGGTCGGGCGAACTCACCCGGCCGTCGCGGCCGACCACCACGTCGCGCCCGCCCCGCGCCACCAGCTCGGAGCCGAACGCCATGCCGAGCGCCACCGCGTCGGCGATCCGGAGGTTGCCACCGACGATGCCGCGGATGTCGTAGTCCCGCAGAATCGCCGGATCGAACCGATGGGCGTGGCCGGTCAACCGGCCTCCTTCGGCACCGCACGCCCGACGCAACTGTAGACGAAGCCTTCCTCGGCCATCGTCTTCGGCTCGTAGATGTTGCGCAGGTCGACCACCACCGGCGCCTTCATCAGCGACTTCACCCGGTCGAGGTCGAGGCTGCGGAAGGCGTTCCACTCGGTGACGATGACGAGCGCGTCCGCGCCCTCCATCGCGTCGTAGGCGTCCTCGGCGTAGATCACCGCGTCGGGGAGCAGCTTCTTCGCCTCGTCGGTCCCTTCCGGATCGAAGGCGGCGACGGTCGCGCCGCCCGCCACCAGCGCCGGAACCAGATCGAGGCTCGGGCTGTCGCGCATGTCGTCGGTGTTGGGCTTGAAGGTGAGGCCAAGCACCGCGATGCGCTTGCCCGAGAGCACGCCGCCGACCGCCGCGGCGACGCGCCCGGCGAGCGCCTTCTTGCGGGTGTCGTTGACCTCGACGGTGGTCTCGATCAGGCGCATCGGGCTCTCGTAGTCGCGCGCGGTGCGCACCAGCGCGAGGGTGTCCTTGGGGAAGCACGAGCCGCCGTAGCCGGGGCCCGGGTGCAGGAACTTCTTGCCGATGCGGCCATCGAGGCCGATGCCGCGCGAGACGTCGTGCACGTCCGCCCCCACCGCCTCGCAGAGGTCGGCGATCTCGTTGATGAAGGTGATCTTCATCGCGAGGAAGGCGTTGCCCGCGTACTTGATCAGCTCCGAGGTCTCGCGGCTGGTGAACACGATCGGCGTTTCGATCAGGTAGAGCACGCGGTAGAGCTGGCGCATCACCTCGCGCGCGCGCTCGGACTCGGTGCCGATGACGACGCGGTCGGGGCGCATGAAGTCGTTGATCGCCGAACCCTCGCGCAGGAACTCGGGGTTCGAGACGACGTCGACGTCGGGGCGGATCTTGCGGATGATCGCCTCGACCTCGCGCCCGGTGCCGACCGGCACGGTCGACTTGGTCACCACCACCGCGTAGTCGTCGAGCGCGTGCGCGATCTCCTCGGCGGCGGCGTAGACGTAGGACAGGTCGGCGTGGCCGTCGCCGCGGCGCGACGGCGTGCCCACCGCGATGAACACCGCGTCCGCGCCCCTCACCGCCGACGTGAGATCGGTGGTGAACGACAGGCGCCCGGCCTTGACGTTGGAGGCGACGAGAGCGTCGAGCCCCGGTTCGAAAATCGGAATCTCGCCCGCTTTCAGGCGCTCGATCTTGCTCTCGTCCTTGTCGACGCAGATCACGTCGACGCCGAATTCGGAGAAGCAGGTTCCGGACACCAGCCCAACGTAGCCGGTTCCGATCATCGCGATGCGCATCTCGGTCTCCCCTGGTTGAGATTACGCCAACAGCGCCCCGATCGCCGCGCGAACCTGCGCCGCCATCTCGGGCCGCTTGAGGGCGAAGGCGACGTTGGCTTCGAGGAAGCCGACCTTGTCGCCGCAGTCGTAACGTTTGCCGACGAAGCGCAGGCCGTGGAACGGCACCCGGTCGAGGGTGGCGGCCAGCGCGTCGGTCAGCTGGATTTCGTTGCCCGCGCCGCGCATCTGCTTGTCGAGCGGCTGGAACACCACCGGATCGAGGATGTAGCGGCCGATGATCGACAGCGTCGACGGCGCGACCTCGGGCTTCGGCTTCTCGACCAGGCCCTTGGCCTTGGCGAGGGTGCCGTCGTCGGTCTCGACGTCGAGGATGCCGTAGCGCGAGGTGTGCTCGCGCGGCACGTTCTCGGAGGCGACGAGGTGGCCGCCGGTCTTGGCGTAGACCTCGGCCATCTGCGCGAGGCAGGGCACGTCGGCGAGGATCATGTCGTCGGGCAGCAGCACCGCGAACGGCTCGTCGCCGACGAGGTGGCGCGCGCACCACACCGCGTGGCCGAGGCCGATCGGGTTGGTCTGGCGGGTGTAGCTGATCTGGCCGGTCTTGGGCAGGTATTTGCGCACCGCGTCGAGGGCTTCGTCCTTGTGCTTCTCCTCGAGCTGCCGCTCGAGCTCTGGCGCGGCGTCGAAGTGATCTTCGAGCGCGCCCTTGCCGCGCGCGGTGACGAAGATGAAGTGCTCGCAGCCCGCCGCGGCGGCTTCCTCCACCGCGTACTGGATCAACGGCTTGTCGACCACGGTGAGCATTTCCTTGGGCATCGACTTGGTGGCGGGAAGGAAACGCGTTCCCAGCCCTCCGACCGGAAACACTGCCTTGCGTACGCGATGACCCATGGAAGACCTCCAGAAGCGGGTTGAGTGGCGAAGCCGAAGCGGCGCAATGGAAAAAGTGACGGTTTATCACCCGGCGGCGAGGCGTTGTCCAGAGCCGCCCGATGACGAATGGATGAACCCCGGAGTTACCCCCCTGGGATGATATCGGTAAACCCGACGCCGTTGAAAAGAGCCCGAAGTTCCTGACGTGCGGCGATATGCGAGACCGAGAGGTCGATAGCGACGCCGGGCGTGCGCACGTCGAGCAGGGTGAGGCCGGTGAGAAACAGCTCGCGGTAGATCACCCGTTCGCCGAGCCCGGTGACGGAAACGAAGCCGACGCGCTGGGCGAGCGCCGCGATCGCCTCCTCCATCGCGCGCTTGTTGCGGGCGTCGACGTGGGAGAGGCGGTTGCGCAGCACGAACCAGCGCAGCGGCGCGCGGCCAACGCGCGCGCGCTCCTTGCGGGTGTCCCACACCAGCTCGGAATAATGGCTCGGATGCAGGACCTTGTGGGTTTCGGGCTCGACCCGGCCGAGCACGTCGAGATCGATGAAACTGTCGTTGAGCGGCGTCACCAGGGTGTCGGCGAAGACGTGCCCGGCGCGCGACAGCTCGGTCGCCGAGCCGGGGGTGTCGATGATCACCAGATCCTGCTCGCGCATCGCGGTCATCGTCAGTTCGGCGAGTTCCTCGACGGTGTCGCCGGCCATCTCGTAGACCGTCGGCACCGGCAGCAACACGTCGGTCCGCGCCACCGTGGCGATGCGGTTCTCGATATAGCGCGACACCGATTTCTGCCGCACGTCGAGATCGATCACACCGACGCGGCCGCCCGCATTGGCGAAGGCCACCGCCATGTGCATCGCGATCGTCGACTTGCCGGTGCCGCCTTTTTCGTTGCCGAGAACCACCACGTGGGCGGGTTTCGTTGCGCTGCTCAAGATCTCCCCCGTCGAGACGTCCGATCGTTACGGAGCCGGACGTTCGAATCCAACCTAGCCTCTTTCGGAGAGCTTCCGCAACTGCCATGGGGAGTCCTTTATCGCTTTGTTAACACGCACGGACTAGGGTTGAATTCCGACCCTGTTTCCGGCGGAGACTGCACGCGTGCCCCGTTTTCCGATCGCCGCTCTGGCCCTTGCCCTCGCGCTCGCGCCCGGCCTTGCCGTGGCGCAGGACGCGCGCTTTCTGGTGCCGCCCGCGCCGGATGCGAAACCGCCGAAGCCGCAGGAAGTTCCGCCCTTCCGCGAGGATCTGCGCGCCCTCGTCGACGGCCTCGCGCAATACGCCGAGGCGCGCGACCCGAAGTTCCTGTTCGTCGGCCGCGAGCCCCTCGGGCTGATGGCGACGAGCTCGTGGGAGGCGCAGCGCGCCGCCCTCCTCGACCCCAAGGCCGAGGACCGCGAGCCGATCCCCGACACCGCGCCGGGCGCGCCGTTCCGCCGCATCCTCCGCGATCTCGACGCGGTCGCGCTCGACGGCCTCAACTGCCCGAAGCCGAAACCCAAGCCCGGCGAACCGCCGCCGACCAGCGCCGAACAGAAGGCCGAGGCCGCCCGCGAGGCGCGCATCAAGGCGATCAAGGCCGCGGGCACGCCGGTGCTGAGCCTCGACGCCTGCGCCGTCTCGCACTACGAACTCGCGCGCAAGGGCCGCGCCGCGCACGCCCTCAGCGTCGCGGTGATCGGCCGCCCCGACGCACCGAAGCCGCTGCCCGCCGAGCGCCCGCCCTATGAGAATTCCGACGGCGTCGCCACCCTCGCCGACGTCAAGAACGCCTACTGGCTGCGCAGCCCGCGCGCCTACGGCTCCAAGAGCGAATGGCTCGCGGCGGTGGCGAAGTCGAACGCCGACCTCGTCGTCGTCGATTCCTTCTACGCCGCCGATCAGCCGCTGACCAAGGCGGACGTGGCGTCGATGAAGTACAAGTTCATGGGGCCGCGCCGCCTGGTGCTGGCGGAAATCGACCTCACCGCCGCGCGCGACGACCGCTACTACTGGAAGCGCGAGTGGCGCATCGGCGAAACTCCGATCTTGCGCGAACCGATGAGCGGGCACGCCAACGGCGTGCTCACCAACTACTGGCTGCAGGAGTGGAAGGATATCCTCGGCGCGTATTTCGTCGGGTTGATGGACCTCGGCTTCGACGGCGTGCTGCTCGACGGACTCGGCGCCGCCGACCGTCTGGAATACGAAGTGATCCTGGAATAAGGAGGGCCCCATGCTGCCCAGCGTTCGCTCCTACGAGGACGCGCGGCGCGCCTTCCGCTGGCACGTGCCGGAGGCGTTCAACGCCGCCGCCGACAGCCTCGACCGCCAGTGCCGCCCCGGCGCCGACCCCGACCGCACCGCGCTGATCGCGCCGGGCCCAGACGGCGCGGTCGCGCATTTCAGCTACGGCGAACTCAAGCGCCTCTCCGACGCCCTCGCCGCCGCCCTCGCCAAGCTGATGGTCGAGCCCGGCGCGACGGTGGCGACGCTGCTGCCGCAGGGCGCGGAAATCGCGCTGACCGCTCTCGCCACCCTGAAGGCGGGCGCCGCGATCGCACCGTTCGACGCCGCCTGGCCCGCCGAAACCCTCGCCCGCGCGGTCGCGCTGGCGAAGCCGCGGGTGGTCGTCGCCGACCGCAAGAGCCTCGCCGCCGCGCGTGCGGTCCTGCCCGCCGACGCGGCGCTGGTGTGCGTGCACGCCCCCGACGACGGCGCGCGCGACTTCTGGGAACTGCTGCGCGCCGCGCCCGAGGCGGCGGTCGCAGTCGCCACCGGCGCGGACGAACCCGCCTTTCTCGTGCTCACCCAGGGCCGCACCGCGACGCCGCGGCTGATCCGCCACGCCCACCGCGCGGTGCTCGGCCACCTGCCGGCGCTCGAAATGGTGTTCGACGGCGTGCCCCGCCCCGGCGATCTGATCTGGCCGGCGTTGCGCCCGTCGCACCCGGCGGGGCTGATCTCCGGCCTGTTCGGGCCGTGGTTGCTCGGCGTGCCGGTGCTCGCGATGGGGCTGCCCGAAACCCCCGCCGAGGCCGAGGACCGCATCGCCCGCGTCGCCCGCCACGGCGTGCGCCTCGCGCTGCTCACCCCGGCGGCGATCGCCGGGCTCGCGCTGTTCCCCGAGCCGCGCGCGCACTACACCTTCTCGCTGCGCGCCGCCGCGTGCATCGGCGG
>QKGW01000177.1 GCA_003250275.1 Alphaproteobacteria bacterium | reverse complement strand
GGCATCGGATTCGCGCACCACGCGCATCGCGTCGGGGTCGCCTTCGAGCGCGGTGATGTCGTTGACGATCTTCGCGCCCGCCTCGATCGCCGCCGCCATCGTCGCGGCATTGCGGGTATCGACGGAGACACACACGCCCTTTTCCGCGAGGCCGCGCACCACCGGCCGTACCCGGCGGATTTCCTCCTCGGGCGGCACCAGGGGCGCGCCGGGGCGGGTGGATTCGCCGCCGACGTCGATGATTTCCGCGCCCGCCTCGACCATCGCGAGGCCATCGGCGATCGCGGTCGCCGCGTCGAAGCGGTCGCCGCCGTCGGAGAAGCTGTCGGGCGTGACGTTGACGATGCCCATCACCCGCGGGACGTCCATGCCGATCCCCGCGAACGGCGGCAGCGGCAGGCGCAGCGCCTCGATCGCGGCGTCGACCGCCGGGTGGAGGTCGACAAGCTCACCGACGCCGAGGCGATAGATCGCCACCCGCCCAGCGGTGCGCGCGGCGAGATAGGCGCAGCAGAACGCCTGGATGCCGCCGAACGGCAACGCGCGCCCGGAGGAGACGATCCCCGCGGCGCGCGGCCCGGAAAGCACCCCCGCGGGCGCAAGATAGATCTTCGCGGAAGACGAAAAGGCGACACCCGACCCGGCGGTCGGGTATCGCACACTCTGAGCGAGCGTATCCGGCGTCACGTCACGCGCCGGGCTGAGGTTCCGGCCCGGTCGGGGCCGCACCCGCGGTCGGCACCGAGGTCCGGCGGCCACCGTCGCGCTTCGGCGGCGCGGCCGGGTCCTCGCGGACGATGGTCTCGCCGCGCAGCAGCGCCTTGATCTCGTCGCCCGAGAGGGTCTCGTATTCGAGCAGACCCTGAGCGATGGTTTCGAGCTTGTCGCGGTCGTCGGTGAGGATCTTCTTGGCGAGGGCGTTGCCCTGTTCGACCAGACGATGAATCTCCTCGTCGACCTTGCGCGCGGTCTCGTCCGAGATGTTCTTGTTGCGCGTCACCGAATGGCCGAGGAACACCTCCTGATCCGGCTCCTCGTAGGCAAGCGGACCGAGGTCGCTCATGCCCCACTGGGTGACCATCGCACGCGCCATCGAGGTCGCCATGCGGATGTCTTGCTGCGCGCCGTTGGTGACCTTCTCGGGGCCGAAGGTCATTTCCTCGGCGAGGCGGCCGGCCATCGCGACGGCGATGCGGGCCTCGAGGAATTCCTTCGACATCGAGTAGCGGTCCTTCTCCGGCAGGCCCATGACCAGACCCATCGCGCGGCCGCGCGGGATGATCGTCGCCTTGTGGATCGGGTCGGAGACCGGGAAGTGCAGTTGCACCAGGGCGTGGCCCGCCTCGTGGTAGGCGGTGAGACGCTTCTCTTCCGGCCCGAGGACCATCGAGCGGCGCTCCGCGCCCATCATCACCTTATCCTTGGCTTCCTCGAACTCGCTCATCGTGACGACGCGCTTGGAGCGGCGTGCGGCCATCAGCGCGGCCTCGTTGACGAGGTTGGCGAGGTCGGCGCCCGAGAAGCCCGGAGTGCCGCGCGCGAGAACCTTCGGATCGACGTCCGGCCCCAGCGGCACCTTGCGCATGTGCACGCGCAGGATGCGCTCGCGGCCGACGACGTCGGGGTTCGGCACGTGGACCTGACGGTCGAAGCGGCCGGGGCGCAGGAGCGCCGGGTCGAGCACGTCGGGACGGTTGGTCGCGGCGATGAGGATCACGCCTTCGGTGGATTCGAAGCCGTCCATCTCGACGAGCAGCTGGTTGAGGGTCTGCTCGCGTTCGTCGTTGCCGCCGCCGAGGCCCGCGCCGCGATGACGGCCGACCGCGTCGATTTCGTCGATGAAGATGATGCAGGGCGCGTTCTTCTTGCCCTGCTCGAACATGTCGCGCACGCGGCTCGCGCCGACGCCGACGAACATCTCGACGAAATCGGAACCGGAAATCGTGAAGAACGGCACGTTCGCCTCACCCGCGACCGAGCGGGCGAGCAGCGTCTTGCCGGTGCCGGGCGGGCCGACGAGCAGCACGCCCTTCGGAATCTTGCCGCCGAGGCGCTGGAACTTCTGCGGATCGCGCAGGAACTCGACGACTTCCTCGAGCTCCTCCTTGGCCTCGTCGATGCCCGCGACGTCCTCGAAGGTAACGCGGCCGTGGTGCTCGGTGAGCAGCTTCGCGCGCGACTTGCCGAAGCCCATCGCCTTGCCGCTGCCGCCGCCCTGCATCTGGCGCATCAGGTAGATCCACACGCCGATCAGCAACAGCATCGGGAACCACGAGACGATCACGCTCCAGAAGCTCGGCGAATTCTCCGGCTGCGGCTCGGCGACGATCTTCACGCCCGCGGCGCGCAGGGTGGACACCATGTCGGGATCGGTGGGGGTGAAGGTGGAGAAGCCCTCGCCGCTCTGCAGCTGGCCGCTCACGTGGCGCCCCTGGATCGTGACCGAACGCACGCCGCCCTTGTCGACCATGTTCATGAAGTCGGAATAGGCGAGCGTGTTGGTTTCCTGCCGGGTATCGGAGCCCTGGAACTCGCTGAAGACCGCCAGCAGAAGAATGCCGATCAGGACCCACAGCGCGATATTTTTGCCGAAGTTCACGAAAACCCCCTGGGTTGGTGAAGCGACCCGCCTCCGCCCGGCCTACCGCGCGTATCGGTCACCGACATTACATAAGGTTTGCGTCATCCGGCGCAAGCCAGATCGCGCAGGCGGTAACGCCGTGGGGCGGCGAAAACCGTGCCGCCGGCGCGGCGCGATCATAGCCGGTCAACGCGGCAAGGCAAACGCCTTCCGCCACGTCGGCGACCGGCACGCGGGCGAACGCCGCCGAGGGCGGCGGCTTCTCGCCCGGTCCGAGGGCGGCGAGCATCTTGCGCAACACCTCGCGTTCGGGCGCGCCGTGGGGCGGGCGCAGGCGCGCGAGGTCCTCGGGCGAGGCGACGAAACGGTCATCCCAACGCCCCGCCGCGACGTGCGGCGGCATCCGGTTTTCGCGCAGGATCCACAGCCCGCCGCCGCCGAAGCGCGCGACGCAGCCGCCGAGGGTGGCGACGCCGCCGTCGGCC
>QKGW01000547.1 GCA_003250275.1 Alphaproteobacteria bacterium | reverse complement strand
CAAGAAAAAACCCCCGGCTAAAAAACCGGGGGCGAAGTTTGAACAGGGAGGCTTCACGTCAAGGAGACGTCGGACCGTCGAAACGACCCGTGGCGACTATTAAGGTCGTCGCCCCACCTAGAAGGTGAGAACCGGCAGGGCCGGTTCGCGGGGATGATTTATGGGAAAGTAGGTCAGCATACCACTACGATTTATCGGTCTCAGCCATGCGCTGGGCGCATGACTGGCTATGCTTGGCCTTGCTTTGGTTATAGCTCGTCGACCGATCAGCCTGTTTCGGCAATCTTTTTCAACAGGAAGTCGCGGAACACCGCGACGCGCTTCGAGTGCCGAAGCTCCTGCGGGTAGACGAAATAGACGTCCGACGAGGGGCCGTCGAGGTCGGGGAGGATGCGCACCAGCCCGTCCACCTCGCCCGAGAAGTAGTCGGGCAGCGCGCCGATGCCGAGGCCGCTGCGCACCGCCTGGAGGATGCCGTAGACGTTGTTGACCTTGAGCGTCGCGCGGCGGCCGCCGGGCTGGGCGGTGTGGTAGTCGAGCAGCCAGTTCATGTTGTCGATCGGCGGGCGGGTATCGTCGCCGTAGACGATCAGGCGGTGGCTGTCGAGCGCGGTGGCGGTGGTCGGCGTGCCGAACTTTTCGAGGTAGTCCGGCGCGGCGTAGAGCCGGTAGTGGACGGTGAAGAGGTTGCGCTGGATCAGGTCGGGCTGGTGCGGCGCCTTGAAGCGGATGCCGACGTCGGCGGCGCGCATCGCGAGATCGAGTTCCGCGTCGTCGAGCACCAGGGAAACCTGGATCTCGGGGTAGAGTTCGATGAACTCGCGGATCCGCGGCGCCACCCACATCGCGCCGAAGGCGACGGTGGTGGTGATCTTGAACGGCCCTTCGGGGCGTACCTTGCTCTCGGTCAGGCGCGCTTCGGCCATCGCCAGCTTGGCGAACACGTCGTGCACGGTGCGGTAGAGGTCCTCGCCCGGCTCGGTGAGCAGGAGGCCGCGCGCGTGGCGGTGGAAGAGCGGGATGTGGAGGCTTTCCTCGAGCGCGCCGACCTGGCGGCTGACCGCCGACTGGGAAAGGTTGAGGGCTTCGCCCGCGCGGGTGAAGCTGCCCGCTTCAGCGACCGCGTGGAAGATCCGGAGCTTGTCCCAGTCGAGGCTCGTAGCCTGGCGCGAGGGCATCATCACCCTTCGGAAAAATCGTTGTCAGCCCGAATCTTAAGCAGAAACCGGTGGGCGCGGCAAGGGCGCGCCCACCGAAAAGGCGAAAAATCGGTTCAGACCGACGCGCCGTGGTCGACGAGGAAGCGATCCGCCTCGATCGCGGCCATGCAGCCCGAGCCCGCGGCGGTCACCGCCTGGCGGAAAATCCGGTCCTGCACGTCGCCCGCGGCGAACACGCCGGGGATGTTGGTGGTGGTCGAACCCGGCCTGGTGACGAGGTAGCCCTCGTCGTCGGTGTCGAGCACGCCCTTGAACAGTTCGGTGTTCGGGGTGTGGCCGATCGCGACGAACAGGCCGGAGACCGGCAGTTCGCGGGTCTCGCCGGTGGCGACGTTCTTGATCCGCACGCCGGTGACCGATTTCGGGGTCTCCGAGCCGATCACCTGATCGACCACCGAATCCCAGACCACCTTGATCTTCGGGTTGGCGAACAGGTGGTCCTGCATCACCCGCTCGGCGCGCAGGCTGTTGCGGCGGTGGATCAGGGTCACCGAGTTCGCGTGGTTGGTGAGGAAGATCGCTTCCTCGACCGCGGTGTTGCCGCCGCCGACGATCGCGACGTCCTTGCCGCGGAAGAAGAACGCGTCGCAGGTGGCGCAGGCGGAGACGCCGAAGCCGCGGAACTCGGTCTCGCTTGGCAGGTCGAGCCAGCGCGCCGAGGCGCCGGTGGAGATGATCACGGTTTCGGCGACGTATTCGTCGCCCGAATCGCCGACGCAGCGGAACGGCCGCTTCGAGAAGTCGACTTCGGTGATGATGTCGTAGATCACCTCGGTGCCGACGCGCTCGGCCTGGGCCTGCATCCGGTCCATCAGTTCGGGGCCCTGCACGCCTTCGGGAAAGCCCGGAAAGTTCTCGACGTCGGTGGTGATGGTGAGCTGCCCGCCGGGCTGGAGCCCCGCGACGAGAATCGGCTTGAGATTGGCGCGCGCGGCGTAGATCGCCGCGGTCAGCCCGGCCGCGCCGGAGCCGATGATCAGAACCTTGGTGGAGTGCGTTGCCATGGAGACGGGTCTTTCAGGAAAGGATTGGCTTATGCGTGCGGAGAGGATAGGAAACCCCGAGAGCCGACGCAAACCCGGAAAACGGGGGCGCCGCAGAACATACGGAATGCCTGATATAAGATGAACGAGGCGCGCGCGCGAGGGGCGCGGAAACCTCGCACGGGGGCTTGGCCATGGAACCCGATCATCGCATTTCCGTTGTGTTTCGTGAGGAAAAACGGTAATAAAATTTCAAACTCGGCCGGAAATCGACCGGCAACACTGAGGAACGTTCCGTCCATGCAAAGGGTCAAACTCGATCGCGTCGACCGCCAGATTCTCGCGGATCTTCAGGCGGACGGCAGGATCACTAACGTCGATCTCGCGCGGCGCGCCGGGATTTCCGCGCCGCCATGCCTGCGGCGCGTCCGCGCGCTTGAGGAATCGGGGATCATCAAGGGCTATCACGCGACCATCGATCCGGGCGCGCTCGGCTACAACGTCACGGTGTTCGCACAGGTGGCGCTCAATTCGCACGCGGACGCCGATCTGCGCGCCTTCGAGGAGCGAGTGGGGGCGTGGGCCGAGGTGCGCGAGTGCTACATGCTCGCGGGCGAGACCGACTTCCTCCTGAAGGTGGTGGCGCGCGACTGGGAGGACTACCAGCGCTTCCTCACCGCCAGGCTCACCGCCGCGCCGAACGTCGGCCACGTCACCACCGCGATCCGCTCGGCGAAGCAGGAACCGGGCGTGCCGATCCCGACCGTCCCCGCCGCCGAAGCCGACTAGACTCCCGAGATTTTGCCGACGAAGGCGTCGGCCGAGAGCCCCGAGGCCTCCTGCGACATCCGGCCCGCCATCGCGCCGCCGCCCACCTCGCTCGCGTTCCGCGCGACGAGGCGGACGCCGGCGGCGTGGGCGTGTCCGCGCTCAATGCTTGAGCATTCAAGTGGGGAATTCGCCGGGGCTCCTCGCGCCGGAGGCCTTCGGCGTGACGGAAATCCGCAAACGAAACGCCGCACGCGGGGCGTGCGGCGGCATCTGCAACCGTGAGGCGGCCGTTCGGACGCCGGAAGCGGGGGATCAGTAATCGCGGCGGTACGGCGTGCGCGTGCGCACCGGCACCCGGATCGGGGCCATGTTCATCCGGTCGAGACCGTATCCGGGCAG
>QKGW01000451.1 GCA_003250275.1 Alphaproteobacteria bacterium | reverse complement strand
CGTCGCGATGCTGTCGAGCGTCACCGGGCCGAGCCTCGCGGGGATTCTCGCGCTGTCCGCGATCGCGCAGCGTTGCGCGCTGTGGTGGCCGCACCGGCGCGAGGTGCCGGCATCGCTGATCTTCGGCCTCGGCACCCTCGCGGTCGCGCCGTTCATGCTGCTGCTGGTGCGCCCCAACAACATGGGCAACGACCTCGCGCCCGCGCTGCTCGTGCTCCTCTGCTTCCTCGTCTCCCTGCACGTCGTCGAGACCGAGGGCGACCGCGCCTCGGCGCGCGGCACCAACCTCCTCGCCCTCGCGGTCGCCTACGCCGGGTTCGCGGCGTTGCTCAAGCTCTCGTGCGCGCCGGTGGCGCTGCTGCCGTTATTTTTGATGCTCGCCCTGCGCGAGTTGGTGCGCCGTCCGGTGATCGCCGCCGCCGGGTTCGGCTTCGTCCTCGGGCTCGCGTGGCTCGCGCGCGGAGTGATGCTCTCCGGGTGCTTCGTCTACCCGGTGTGGGCGACCTGCTTCCCCGAACTGCCGTGGACCGTCGACCGCGCCCTCGCCGCCGACGAACTCGCCTACATCCAGTCCTGGGCGCGCACGCCGGTGCCGGGGCTGCCCGCGGCGGCGGTGCTCGCCGACCATGCCTGGCTCGGGCGCTGGGTGCTGCGCACCTTCAACCACGCGCTCACCCTCACCCTCGGCCTGCTGACGATCTGGGCGGCGGCCAACTTCCTGATCTTCCGCCGCGCGACGCCGCCGGTGCCGTCGGCGCGGCGGCGGCGGCGTCTGCACCTCGGCATCGTCGCGGTCGCCGGGCTCGCGACGCTCTACTGGTTCGTCAACGCGCCCGACCCACGCTTCGGCTTCGGCAGCTTCACCGCTCTCGCCCTCGCCCTCCTCGCGTTCAGCTTCCGCGACGTGCTGCCGCGCCCACCCGCGCGCCTCGCGCGCCTCGCGGCGCACCGCTCCGCGCTCGCCGTCGTTGCGGTCGCGGCGATGGTGCTGGGCGGCGCGGCGCTGCAATCGGCACGCGGATCGAAGGGACTGGCGGCGCAACCGCCGACCGTGGAATTGGGAGAGATCACGATGACCGACGGGACCGTGGTGCGCTACCCGCGCGAGGGCGACCGCTGTTGGGCCGCGCCCTATCCCTGCGCCGCGAACCCCGAAACCCTCGGCGACCTGCGCTTCGGGAAAATCGGCCCGTGGCCGCTCATCGTTCGTTCTCGGGAACCCTGACCGGTTCCGGCGCGCGCTGCGCGAAGGTCCACACCCGCGAGCCGAAATAATTGACGAACATCGCGACCCCCGAGGCGAAGGCGAGCGGGATCACCGGCTGGCGTTCGAGATCGGGGAACCGCCAGAGCAGCGCCGCGAAGATCGCGTAGTTGGTCGCGCCGCCGATCAGTTGCACGCAAACGTGCCGGGTGTACTCGGCGCGCCGCCGATTGTGCGAGGCGAAGGTGAAGCGGCGATTGAGCATCCAGGTGACGGTGATCGCGAACAGGAACGACACCACCCGCGCGGAATACGGGCTCATCCCGCCGTAGCGGGTGAGCACGGTGAGCCAACCCGCGTCGACCGCAAAGCCGACGCTGCCGACCATCCCGAACCGGACGATCGAGCGGAGTTCGCGCCGCGACGCGAACCGGCGGACGGCTTCCTGCAGCCGATTGGGGGTCTCGATCTCGGTCAACGGCTCCACTCGGTCGAGGGTGGACGCAAAACCGAACGCCCGCCGGAGACCGACGGCCCCGTTTAGATAGTCACCGGCCCCCGAGGTGTGAACCGCGGCATCCGAATTCGGCCGGGATTGCCGGGGCCGGACTTGCGCAGCACCAGGGTGCTCCAGCCGCGGTGGCGGAACGACGCGACCTTCACCAGCCCTTGCGCGCGGTGCGCGGCGAGCACCATCGCTTCCTGCTTCACCAGCAGGCCGGAGAGCACCGCGATGCCGTTCTTCGCGAGCGCGCGGTCGAGCTTCGGCGCCATCTTCATCAGCGGCTTGGCGAGGATGTTGGAAAGAATGAGGTCGTAGGGTGCGTTCTTGCGCACCATGGCGACGCGGTAGCCGTCGCCCGCCTCGGCCCTGAGCGCGGCGGGAACGCGGTTGCGCACCGCGTTGAAGCGGGTGACGCGCACCGATTCCGGGTCGATGTCGACGGCGTCGACCTTGACCGGCCAGACCTTCGCCGCGCCGATCGAGAGAATGCCCGAGCCGCAGCCCATGTCGAGCACGCGGTTGGGGCGGCCGTCGAAACGCTTGAGGGCGTGCAGCGCGAGCAGGCAGCCCATCGTCGTCGGGTGCTCGCCGGAGCCGAACGCGGTGGCGGCGTCGACGAGGATCGCGACGCGGCCCGAGCGGCTCGGCGCCTCGACATGGCAGCCGTGGACGAAGAAGCGCCCGATCGGCAGCGGCGGGAACGCCATCAGGTTCTCGCGCAGCCAGTCGCGCTGTTCGAGCGGCTCCAGGGTGTACGCGGGCATCGCGACGCCGAGGGTTTTCGCCGTGGCTTCGAGCGCCGCCGCGATCCCTTCGGCGTCGGGTTCGTCCTCGCCGATCGCTTCGAGCGTCCAGATCCCCTTGGCCTCGTCGGCCTCGAACGCGAGCAGCGCCGGAGCGAAGGGCTCAAGCGCGATTTCGAAGGCCTCCACCGAGCGTTTGTCGCCGGTGAGCGCGAGGCGCCACTGTTCAACCGTTTCCATCATTCGTCCTCATGCGGGCGCGATGAAGCGCGCCATCACCTTTTTCAAACCGGCCTTTTCGAACGCGATGTCGAGCTTGTTGCCCTCCACCGAGCGGATTTCGCCGTACCCGAACTTGTCGTGGAACACCCGCTGGCCGCGCTTGTACCCCGTGCCCTCGTCCGCCGTCGCGGCGCTCGCCGCGCGGCCCTCGAAGACATCGTAGGTCTGCGCGCGGGGCGCGTAGCCGCCGGCCTCGCGCGCCATCCCCGCCTCCTCGAAGCGCGAGACGTGCGCGTCGGGCAGGTCGTCGATGAAACGGCTCGGCATGTTGTTCTGCCACTGGCCGTAGACCCGGCGCGCGGCGGCGAAGCTGATCGTCACCCCCTTGCGCGCGCGGGTGATGCCGACGTGGGCGAGGCGGCG